>CAYOIH010000054.1:0-2702 GCA_964404005.1 uncultured Candidatus Saccharibacteria bacterium | reverse complement strand
GGTCTGGGCAGATTATTAAACAAAACTCTCTCAAAAAATGAGAGAGAAATGAAGAGAATAGCTGGGCGACCGCCGAGAAGTTGTGCTCGTTCCAATCATTGTCGAGCCAGTTGTAGTTCCAGTTCCACGAACCATCATCGTTGCGGTAGAGGTACAACACGTAGCGGTTGCCATTCGGATTGCGAAGGATTTATATAAAACGCCGCCCATGCCACTACCCTTCGAAGTAATTTTACGATCTCGGGGTTGAATCGAATTCGGCATCTTTAATGCCATAGCGTTTTATACCAAGTATCTTCTTTTTTTTGAAAGTAATTTGTATATCCTCCGTTTGAAACCTTAGTCGCAAACGCTCTCAACATACAAACACTGGATTCGGCAGCGGGAAACCGTAATCGCCCACGTATTCGCCTAATACCAATTATATTTTAACACAAAAAAAATGCCGTGAAAATGCAACTGCATTTTCACGGCCGGACTAAGTCCAAAGGATCACAGGACAAGTCCTGAGAATCCCAGGACTAAGTCCTAAGTTGAAGATACTTGCTGGGCGACCGCCGAGAAGTCGTGCTCGTCCCAATCATTGCCGAGCCAGTAGTAGTCCCAGTCCCACGAACCATCATCGTCGCGGTAGAGGTACAACACGTAGCGGTAGCCATCCGGATTGCGAAGGATGTCGCCGAAGAAATCAATGTATGTGACGACTTTCTGCTGGTACAGCTTCTCGAGCTTGCTCTGAGTCTTGTCCTGGCACTGCTGGTAGTCTTGCCAGAGACCCATGAACTGAGTGGCTCCGTAGAGCGGACGATTCAGCTTACGGAGGCGGATGAGCTTCTCCTCGCCGGTGATAGAGCCTTCGCCCTTTTCCAAGCAAGTGAGAAAATCCGCCTTCTCGAAGTCCACTTCGGCGAGCGCCAAGGACGCCTTGTCGCGCTCCTCTTCGCCCTCCATGCCGTTACCGTCTTTCGGACCCTTCCAGAACGCCCAATCCTTGTTGAGGAACTTGGCAGGGTCGAACGGCGCACAGGCGACCTTGAGTCCGCCGAAAACGAACCTGGCTCCGGCCTTGAGAAACGCGGTGAACCTACGGCCGAATTCCTCCGGAGGAAGACTAATCACCTCGTCCTGCAGTTTCTGTCCGTCAACCAGATCCCAGTTAACCTGGGTTCCAACCCGACCCGACACTTCGAGAGCTTGACCGCGTGATACTACTTTCATGGGACACCAACCTTTCTGTTTTGCCGACTTTTATCTTCTCGCACCATGCGAGAAAGACTTTATCGGCGTTTCTGTGGCTTTTTGCCACACCAGAAAATTGTTTATTTCTAAACCTCTTTCTGGCATGGCAAAATACAAGTATCTTTTAGTTATAAATGTGCTATCTTCACTATATATTAATTATACACCCATTAAGATGTTTTGTCAATAGTTGCCCCTCCTAAAAGCTCTTCGCCCTTGTAAAATACTGCTGACTGGCCGGGAGTTATTGCTTTTTGGGATTTTTTGAAGACAACTTCTACTTCCCCACCCTTATTCGCGCGAATAAGGGCATCTGCCAACTGGCTTTTATATCTTATTTTGCATTTCGCTTTCAGGGGCAACTTGGATTTTTTGTCTGAAATCCAATTTACATCACCGATAGTAAATTCTTTTTTAAGCAAATCTTTTTTGTTTTTAGAAACAATTAAAATATTTTTTTTAAAATCTTTATCAACTACGTAATATGGACCCTGTGGAATTTCCAACCCCCTTCTCTGCCCGATTGTATAAAACCATAACCCATTATGCTTTCCGACAACACCCGGTGTTGAGGTTTCATTAACACCGGGTGTTAAACAAATGTCACCGGGTTTTGTTTTCAAATATTTTTTTAAAAATTCACTTGTAGTTTGCGATATAAAACAAACTTCTTGCGACTCGGGAGTTTCAGCAGTTGGTAATTTAAATTTTTTAGCCAATTTTCTAACCTCTGTTTTTGTATATCCTCCAACCGGAAACAAAACGCGCCTTAGTTGGTCCTGGCTTAACTGCCACAAAAAATATGATTGATCTTTCTCTTTATCAGCGCCGGCAAACAAGCGAGGCAAAACGCTTTTTACGGCGAGGCGATAAGCTTTTTGTAGGTTAGGGTCTACTTGCCCAAAGGGCAAGAGGGGGACCTCTCTACCGGAAAAAAGCTTGTCGCCGAGCGAAATGCGAGCATAGTGGCCAGTGGCAACAAAATCGGCTCCAAGCGATAATGCTTTTTTAATTAAAAATCCAAACTTAATTTCTTTATTACAAACAACGCATGGATTTGGAGTATTGCCCTTTTTATATTCTGCAAAAAAATAATCTACAACTTTTTTCTTAAACTCTTTTTCCACATTTATCACATAAAAAGGAATTCCGATTTTTTTGGCAACTGCCCTGGCTAATTTTTCCGACTCAACAGAGCAACATCTATTTTCACCATCCTTTCCTTCGGCAAGCTCGGGACTTCGCCAGAATTTCATCATAATTCCAACAACGTCAAAACCCTGCTTTTTTAGCAGAGCGGCTGCCACGCTTGAATCCACTCCCCCCGACATTGCCACTACAATTTTAGGCCGTTTTCTTAGTTTATTCATACAACTTAATTTAATATTTTTTTGCGCTAAAAGCAATAAAATGCACTCGCCTATGGTACACTTTACAGTATGACATATTAAAACATGTTGCAA
>CAYOIH010000053.1:0-2841 GCA_964404005.1 uncultured Candidatus Saccharibacteria bacterium | reverse complement strand
TAGCACAACGATTCTGGGAAATAGATTTCCTGCGGGGAATTGCCATCATTATGATGGTGCTCTATCATCTACTTTATAATTTGCACTATTTTGCTCATTATAATGTCAATGTTTATTCTGGCTTTTGGATGTATTTTGCGCGGGTAACCGCTACGACGTTTATTTTTTTGGTCGGAATATCCCTTAGTGTCAGTTTTTCCAGGACTAAGAAAATTCATAAAGATAAAAATAAATTATTCACAAAATATCTTCGAAGAGGCTTGAAGGTATTTTCCTGGGGTTTAATTATAACCCTGGTAACTCGAATATTTTTAGGCAAGGCTTTTGTAATTTTTGGTATACTTCATCTTATCGGAATTTCCATTATTTTAGCTTATCCTTTTCTGAAACTCCGCTATTGGAATCTATCAATTGGTTTAGTTTGTATATTTTTGGGGGCATATCTAAAGGGCTTTGCTTTTAATTTTTATTGGCTGTCATGGTTAGGATTTAGGCCAGCTCAATTTTATTCGGTTGACTATTTCCCTCTTTTACCCTGGTTTGGAGTGGTTTTAATGGGGATATTTTTTGGTAATTTACTCTATTCAGATTCTGCTCGAAGATTTCAACTTGCCGATATTTCTTTCTTTTCAGGGATAAAAATTTTATGTTTTTTGGGAAAACATTCCTTATTAATCTATTTGCTCCATCAGCCCTTAATAATTGCGGTACTCTATCTTTTCGGCATGGTGAATCTAAATTTACTATAATTTTCTCTGCTTTTTAATTATTTATAGGTAAAAAGTTCTCCAATATTTTAATCTTATGAAAATTAAATTATTACAAATAGATTATTTGAGGTTTTTTACTATTTTATTAAATTGATCTCCACGGTCAAATTCATTTTCAAACATTCCAAAACTGGCTGCTGCAGGAGAAAGAAGAACAAGGTCATTTGCTTGTGCCTGTTGCAGGGCTGCTTCGACTCCCACTTTCAAGCTTGAAGTAAGGATAATTTTTTCTGAATCAAGGTGTTTTTTTAAGGCAGAAAGTATTTTTAAAGAGGCGTCATAGTCGGGGTGTTGCAGGAGGATAATCTTTTTAATTTCTTTATTTTTCCCGATGGCTTCTCCAAAATTTTCATAATTTAATTTTTTATCCTTACCGCCCAAGAACAAAATAACAGGCTGTTCGGTGAAAGATCCTAAAGCAGCTAAAGTTGCCTCCGGAGTGGTGGCACAGGTGTCATTATAAAATTTAATTCCCCTAACTTCTCCGATAAATTCTAATCTGTATGGAATTCCGGGAAAATTTTTTAGGGCCTTTAGAATAATATTTCCTGGGATGTTATGAATAAAACTTACTGTACTCGCTGCTAAAATATTTTCCAGATTATGTAGCCCGGGGAGAAGAAGGTCGGAGATTTTAGCGAAAGTCGTTTTATATTCTCCTGACTGAAAGACCAGCTTGTCATTTTTTAAATAACACCCGGGTTCTACCTTTTCTTTAGCGCTGAACCAGTAAATTGGTAACCCGGCTTCTTTTTTAATTTTAATAGTTTCCTCATTATCATAATTTACTATCAGATTATCATTTGGCCTTTGGTGCTTGAAGATTAATTTTTCTGACCGGATGTACTCTTTATAATTAGGATAGCGGTCTAAGTGGTCAGGTAGAATATTAGTTAAAACTGCGGTTTGCGGTCGAAATTTACGATTTCTTATCCCCTCCATCTGCCAGGTAGATATTTCTAAGATTAGCCAGGTTTGAGGGTTGATTTTTTCTAAAATATCTAAAACGGAGATACCAATATTACCGGCTAAAATTGCATCTTTTTGAGCTTCTTTAAAAATATGATAAATAAGTTGAGATACAGTGCTTTTACCTTTTGTTCCGGCAACGGCAATTATATTTTTTGAGGGGCAAAGCTGAAAGAAAAGATCTAAATCAGTTTTAATGGGAATTTTATGTTTTCGGGCAATTTTTAAGTACTTTGAATTGTGAGGAACGGCCGGATTTTGAATTATCATATCTGTATTGATAAAATCTTCTTCCCGGTGTCGGCCCAGGATATATTTAACATCGAAATCTTTTAATTTTTCTAAAGAAGGTCCAAGCTCTTCTTCAGTCTTTAAATCTGTAATTAAAATTTTAGCACCGGCCTTTGCTAAAAACCGGGCAACTCCCAAGCCGCCTTGATTTAATCCTAATCCCATTATAGTAATTCTTTTATCTTTTAAGTCCTGGGGTTTTCTTATCATTCAAAATACAATTCCTTTTTAATTTATCTTTCCTTACTAAAATTAAAAAACTTGCTTACTAAATATAACAAAATTAAACGAATATTTCAATTAATAAAACAAAGTATCGAGTATATAGTATTGAGCATCGAGCTAAGAAAGCGAAAGAAAAGATAGAAAAATAGCATTCTTCTTTCTATCTAACTACCCCACTAAAGTTTACACTAATAATCCGTATTGCGTATCGCGTGTTATAGCGGATAGCGTATATTATATAGCGAAAAACGAAAAGCGCAAAACGCAAAACCATAGCTCAAAATTTAAAATTTAAATATATGTCTCGATTCGTTGATTGGTTATCTGGTTAATTGGTTAATAAATTATTAGAATTGTACTATTTAACTAATTTATTTTGTATGTTTTATTTCAATCTAACGACTAACGACTATTCACTATTAACTAGTTAAGAGTTTTGAATTATGGTTTTTCGCTTTTCGCTTTAAGCTTTTAGCTGTATTCTGGAAACTTATATTTATGCTAACGACTATTCACTATTCACTAACGACTAATAAATTTGACTAAGGATTTAAATTATAATAAAATCAATAGGGAACTTTTGTTT
>CAYOIH010000052.1:0-2936 GCA_964404005.1 uncultured Candidatus Saccharibacteria bacterium | reverse complement strand
AAAAATTCGTATGTCATTTGAATTTTTGAGAGTGTCCTCGTTTTTTTAATGTTAAATCGATTATTGTATATTTCCCTTTGCGGTAATCAACAAAGTATTTCCTTTCATCGGACTGCCCCATTTTGAACCCACGCTTGCCATTTTTCAATCGTCTGTCAACAAGTTGTCGCTGGTGCGTCATAAAGTCAAGGCCGTTTCGGTATTTTTGCAGTTTTTCGACCTTTTTTCTCCAAAAAATTATCCAGCGTTTCAGCGGCCCGGGTTGCTGCGATCCGCAGTTTTTCTTCCTCTGTAATAAGGCCCATGGCCAGAGCTTTATCTAAACCCTCCAGTTCTTTTTTCTTAAATAAGTTAAATAATTTCATAGCGTCGTCTTTTGTTTTAATTGGTATGTTTATCATGTTTTGCTTTTTGTTTTGGCTTGCGACCTTTAAACTTTTCGAAAGCGTCCACTATTTCATCGCATTTTGTGTCCTCAAAAAATGTAATGTAGTAGCACTGTTTGTATTCGTCCCAATAAACTCTTGGCTTGTTTTTGTTTGACATATTTTTAATTTTTTAATTTTTTGCCGGATTTTTCTACTATTCTTGTTTTTTTGAAAAAACCCGAATAATATAAATCCCTTTGTCCTGCTTAAACAGGTCTTCCACGGGCATTGAGTTTTCGACAAACTCGCCCGTAGAAGTTAACCCTAAATCCCTTAGCTCGCAACCCATTCAGCGTGCGAGAGCTGGCTAATTTTGGCTTGATTTAACTTGAAAACTATCATATGATAGTCCGAAAGCCGTCTGGAATTACCACAAGGGACGGCTTTTCTTTTACATTGCAAAAATCAATTTAACTTCCAACAATGTCTGTCTGCCGTGTAATTTCTATCTTCACTCACGGCTCGCAGAATCCGCCTTTTGAGCAGTTGTAGCCGGCGGTTCAGTGTCCTCGTGGGACTTCCCGCCGGCGGCAACTACCCGAAAAACGGTATAAACTTAAAAATCGTCCGTACAATAAAAACGCCTAGCATAACAACTATCGCAAACTCAAAAAACTGAATTAACGGAAATCCGCCAAAGAAAATATTTATCTTGTTGATATATGCCTGGGTTGTAGGAAACATCAGGCCGATCTGGTTTCCCTTGCTGTATGAGGTATCGGCATTGAAATATCTCAGCGTTTGGTTTGCGAACTCATAGGCATTGGTAAATATGGGTTCAAAAAAACCTTCAATGGAATCTGCAAAATCCGATGGAACGGTATAGCCGCCGGCGGCGTTTTCCGGATACCATGTATTCCAATTAGTGAATGTGTAAGGTATTGAATTGCCGCCAATATCGAAATTCAGTGTATATTCCGGGTCCGGGGTTAACTCCACGAAAGTGTTTGCATCCAACTCTTGATCTGCTATCAAATCCCATTCGCCATTTTCTGTAATTCCAAAATTAGATAAAGGCGTTGAAAAGGTGCCTTCGTAGTTTGACAGAGGTATGGTGTACGGATAAGAATAAATTCCATTATTTGGATTCTTGAATCTGAGATGTAAATATCCATAGCCAAATGTCCCTATGTGCAAGGCTGCGTAAGAACCGGATAATGTTGTTGAACTGCTTGTTATTGTCGTACCGCTGGCTGGCGAATCGATAATCAACGTGGGGCTTGTTGGCGGGGCTGGAGTTGTAGTCCAGTGCTTAGCCGGCGGAGTTGCCGTCTGGCTAAAAATTGAATACTCATACATTCCAGCCATACAGCCGTCTAATCCCCAACTTTGTGTGTAAGGATAAGTGCAATGCAATGGAAATGTTCCATTGGTGTTGTAAAAAATGTAGTAAGTGCCTATCTCTGTTCCGGCAAGCCCGGCTACTCCGTTGTGTACATAATTGGGAAAGTTCCCGAAATTTAAATCAACATACCCGTTGTTGCACACAGCTCCGCTGCCGGCGCCACCCTGAACATATTTAAAAACCGAACCGTTGGTGTAAATCATGGCCCAGGACTCCGAATTCTGGCCATAGATGCAGTCAAACTTCATATCAGCCCCTGTGCCGTCCAAATTTATGGTTGAATGGTATGCTTGCACCGCAGTGGCTGATGCCGGTAATGCGTGGCAGAACAAAAACAAGCCCGCGATTAGAAACAATATGTATTTTTGTTTAAGTTTTTGCATGCTAAAAATCCACCAAGCGGCGGAAAATAAAAATTAGGATTAGGATTGCGATGCCGGCTCCGCAGGCGTATTCGATTACCGAAAAATATGGAATCGCATTGAACACCGCCATTACGTTGCTCGGGAATACCCAACTCACTGCTGTTGCCGGCGGCGTTGACGCTATGCCATCAAAAAAGCCTTTTGCAAAATTAAAGAGCCCTGTTAGCGGCGCGAACAAGTAGCCAAACAAAGATCCGATATTTGAAAAAATATATCGGGCTACGTTGAAGCAGTCAAAAGCAATATGGAGTATGTCATCCATAAATATTTAGTGCCCTCTTATCGCCGAAATTATGGCGTAGAAAACAATCAACCCAATTCCAATACCAACAATTATCGTAAGCAATGGAGTAAGGTCTGTGATCAATCCCGTTGCGCTGGCAAGCACTGCGTTAGTCATATCGCTCGTCCAATTGATAAACATAGTTATATAATCCTTGTATTGCGGTGGCGGGCCCGCCTCTCTACGGACCCGCCCCGCCCGCTTTTAGTGTTTAGGAATTAAAGCGATAACCTTGCGGATAATGTAGAAACCCATCGGGATACCGATTGCTATCGCAACCAACACCCAAACGTCCGACATTATTTGACTGGCATTGCCAGTCAAATCCGCGACTGCGGTTAGCGGCAAGTTGATTATCTCGCCGGCTGCAAAGGTTGAGGCGACTAAGCCAAACAAACCCGTTGCAACTGCGCTTGCGCCAATCGCATACTTTTTCATTGTGGAAAACACAATTT
>CAYOIH010000051.1:0-3128 GCA_964404005.1 uncultured Candidatus Saccharibacteria bacterium | reverse complement strand
ATTAATACTATGGCAGAGCAAAAAACAATTTCAATTACAGTGGAGATCAAACGAAAACTCCACGAGATCCCGGAGGGCCAGCAGAAATCTTACCTTGAGCTTTTGGTTAACAGGATTATAAAGCAAGCCGTGGTGGATGGTAACGAGGAGATGATAATGCAGATCTGGAGTTATCTCGATAATCCGCCCGGGCCCGAGGAAAACCAACCTTTGGCGGCATCGGTGGTGCATATAGACGTTTCGCCTTGACTTGTCAAAAGGTTTCCGACAACCTTTTGACAGACAGTTGAAAAATGGCAAGCATGGGTTCAAAATGAGACAGTTGGATGGAATAAAGGATACTGCTGGTTGCCGCAAAGGAAAAATCGGATATAATCTGACACAATCGGATATAGCCGGCATAACAGTTAAAACAAGTGAAAACATAGGTTTTCATATTTTCATTTGATATGGCTAAGTGAAAATATAGGATGTAAACAAAGTATGGTGGTTTGTTTACATTTACGAAAAGATGTATACAAACTATAAAAAAGCAACTTTATAAAGTTAGCACCTTAATGAAGGTTTAACGTAGTATATTATAGGATTGACAAAGGGTAGTTTTTTGGGTAGGATGATTATCCACAGGTTGACATTGCGGTAGCTACGTAAAACTGTTAAAATAAAAAAAGATAAACAAAAATTATGTTAAACGCTTCTGACACAATTTATAAAAAGGCAACTCAAGCGTTAAATTTTCTCGCTAGGAAAAAGGATGGAAAGATAAATAAGATGAAGGCTGTAAAAATTATCTATTTTGCCGATCGCCTTCATCTGCGCAAGTATGGCCGACCTATAGTTGGTGATGTGTACTGGGCTATGAAATATGGCCCTGTTGGATCTATGACCGATCATGTAGCAGATTTCTCTCATGTGCCAGAGGAAGTTTTGGCTTATGCGAAAAAATATATCAAGCCGGCGGATGGTAAAAGACAGGCATTCGTTTCCCTCAAGGAAGAAGACTTGAATGTTTTTTCCGAAACAGACATAGAATGTTTGGAAGCTGCATATGATAAATTCTCTGATAAAGACCAATTTGAGTTGGCCGAGATAACTCATCAATACCCGGAATGGGCAAAACATAAAAGGCAACTCGACGCTGGCACAAAAAGGATAAAAATGGACTATAATGATTTTTTTGAAAATCCTTCGCATGGAGACGGTTTTTTTGCAGAGGATAAATCTTCTCTGTCCGCGGCAAGAGAATCTTTTACAGAGATGAAAGAGGTCTCAGCATTTTTTGCTAAATAAATCTTATAAGCACAATGGAAATCCCACCCAAAATAAGAATTCCATTGTGCATAGAACAAGGTTCAGTATTCAATTTTCTTATAGATTTTGACGATTCAAGGAGAGAATCCAAGAATCGTTATTTTGTTGTATTAAATCAAAATCCAAAAACAGATACTGCGTTAGTAATGGTTACCTGTACGACACAAATAGAAAAGAAAAAGGAATTTATAAAAAAGAGGGGCATTAGTCAGACCACTCTCGTAGAAATCAAGGCTCAGGAACACTGTGCTATAACAGCAGATAGCGTATTTAATTGTAATGATGTTCTCGAAGTAAAAATAAGCGACTTAATAAGAAAGATAGAAGAGGACGGATCAATGAATTATCCAAAAATATCAGACAGCATACTCTCAAAACTCATTGCCGGTGTCAAAGCCAGCCCATTGGTTTCTAAAAATATCAAGGAAATTATCTAAGCGTATAAAAAAATCAACTCATCTGGGTTGCTTTTTTATACTAAAAAAACAGCTCCTTCGTTTGCATTTTTGTCGGAAAAAGGACAGAATAAAGAAATAATGTGATGAAAATAAAATATGGCAAACAGCAATCTTGCAAACGCAAAAAGGGTAAAAAACGATGAGTTTTATACTCAATACAGCGATATTCAAAAAGAGATTGAAGCGTATTTGGAATACAACCCCGATGTATTTCGTGGCAAGGTAGTGTATTGCAATTGCGACGATCCGTTCGAGAGTAATTTCTTTCGCTATTTCGTTCTTAATTTTAACAAACTTGGATTGAAACAGCTTATCACTACCAGTTACAAACCTTCGCCCGTAGCCAACACGCAGCTGGTATTGTTTGGCAATGATAAGACTCTCACAAAATCGAAAGGCCGGCCGAAAGTGACCGCCAATAAATTTATTATCAACGAAGTGCACGATATAAACAACGATGGAGAGTTTAACTTGAAGGATGTTGCCAAACAGTTAAAGGCAAACAAACACAACGAATGGACACCACTTGAAGGCGACGGCGATTTTCGTAGTAATGAATCTATGAATCTACTGAAACAATCCGACATCGTGGTAACTAATCCGCCGTTCAGTCTGTTTCGCGAGTATATAAAACAACTCGTTGATTATGATAAAAAGTTTTTGATCATCGGTAACTTGAACGCGATTACCTACAAAGAAGTATTCCCATTGCTTAAAGAGAATAAAGTTTGGTTGGGTAATAATTACAAAGTCAATGCGGGTGCGATGTTTTTTGAAATACCCGAGAAGATTGCCAATTTGGATCAAGTCCGTGAAATTAAAACAAATGAAAGTGGTAAGAAAGTTTATATCACCAGAGTGCAAGGTGTTCGCTGGTTCACTAATCTTGATCATGGACGCCGTCATCAACCGTTACCGCTTATGACTGGAGCCGAGATTATAAAATTTGTAACAAAAAAATCTTTTGAAAAATACGACAATTACAACGCGATAGACATATCCTTAGTAAAAAATATTCCGAGTGATTACGACGGCATAATGGGAGTGCCAATGAGTATTTTTGATAAACATTCTCCTGAACAATTCGAAATTTTAGGAAGTGATTATAATGTCAGAGAGGGATTACTTCCAAAATTAGTTAATCCAAAATGGAAGGGTAAGTTAGATAGGGGTTATGTAAATAATAAAAGACTTTATACTCGAATACTTATAAGGCATAAGAAAGCTGGGAAATAAATTTATGGAGAGTGAAATTATAAAATATATAGAAATATTAAAATGGCCGGTCGTTGCCTTACTTGCGGTATGGATTTTTAGAAAACCGATCAAAGAACTAATTTTTAACATTGCAGATTTTTC
>CAYOIH010000050.1:0-3364 GCA_964404005.1 uncultured Candidatus Saccharibacteria bacterium | reverse complement strand
GAGGCAAAAAATCAATTAATAGACTGTAAACTATGTTCAGTGGCTTGAACAAAAACTTTACGTAGAGACAAAACACGAAAGCACCTTTTAAGGGTGCTTTCGTGTTTTGTTACTGAGCTCCGCAGGTAGGACTCGAACCTACAACCTTATCCTTAACAGGGATTTGCTCTACCATTGAGCTACTGCGGAATGGTTAATTACATATTACTAGATTAAAAAGACATTTTCAAGCTTCGCGATGATTTTTGTATTGTGGTAAGATAAAAAGTAATTACGTATTTTAATACGTATTTTAATACGTATTAAAATATATGAAAATAAGAAGGAGGTTTACAACCAAAAAAAGAGAAGTGGCGAGAATATTTGTGGAAAACCGAATAAGCTATTTTAATAGTTTTTATAATTTTAAGATAAATCGCGTTGCGATAAAAAACACTAAAACACGGTGGGGAAGTTGCTCTTCAAAAGGAAACCTTAATTTTAATTATAAAATTATTTATTTAAAGCCGGACTTGGCAGATTATTTAATAGTGCACGAACTTTGCCACTTGGGAGAGTTGAACCACTCAAAAAGATTTTGGGTGCTGGTATCGAAAACAATCCCTGATTATGTTAGGATTAATAAAGATCTTAGGCGTACACCCGTAAAAATTATATAGGTCTCGGGTGAAAATAAAAGGTCGATAAAAAATTAATTTTGTAACAAAAAAAATGGATCAAACAACACAAAATTCACAACCTCAACAGTCCGCGCCAAATCAGAAAAATAAAGGGAAAAATACAGGCATGGCAGTGATTGCTTATATTGTTTTTTTTATCCCATTGCTGACGGATTCAAAAAACGACCCGTTTGTTAAATATCACGTTAAACAGGGATTAGTTCTATTTATATGCGGCGCAGCAGTGTGGCTTGTTATAAACGTGATACCGGTCTTCGGATTATTTATTGCTCCTATCTTAGACGTTGTTTTACTGGTTTTGCTTATTTTAGGCATAATAAATGCGGTCAACGGCGTTGAAAAACCGCTTCCTCTTGTAGGTCATCTTGCTGATAGCTTTAAGTTTTAAAACTTTATCAAATAAAAAGCGCCCTTCGACAAAGCTCAGGGCGCTTTTTATTTATAGTTTAACAAATATTGGTGAAATTATGCTTAAAAACGGTTTTGTAAATAAGCTCCCTGCTTATAAGGCCTACAAGCTTTTTATTTTCTATAACCGGGAACTGATGAACCCTATGTGCTAGCATTAGCGCTCCTGCGTTCATTATGGGCATATTGGGCCCGATAGTTAGAGGCATTGTGTTCATAAATGTTTCTACTTTGTGGTATCGTATCTCGTAAGCTTTAGTTTCGCGTTTTTCCCCGTTGGCGTAGTCTTCGGGATGTTCATAAAAACTTTTGTAGTATGGGTAAAGAATTTTAAACAAATCTTTTTCGGAAACATATCCTACAAGGTCTTTTTCCTCGCTTACAACAGGAGCTCCACTTATATTATCTTTGCACAACAAAGATACGGCTTCTTCATATGTGTTTTCCGGCTTTAGAGTGGGAAACTCTTTAAGCATTAAGTCTCTAACTTTCATATTTATTAGGTTTGTTATCTTTTTAATCTTATATATTTATCGGCGACTTTTAATTTTGCTGTCTCACGGTTAATTATAGCCTGAAGCTTGGCAAAATCAACATCATTTCGGTTTTGTTTCTCTTTCAGAAGCTTTTCGGCTCTTGCTCTAGCGGCTTTTGAAGCCTCTATGTCAACTTCTTCGGCACGTTCGGCCGAGTCAGCCAAAATATAAACTTCGCTGTTTTTGCGAATTTCGAGAAATCCCGTAGAAACAGCCATTAAAATAGTCCGTCCGTCTTTTTTTATTCTTATTTCTCCGGGCTTAATTATAGAAACCAAAGGAGCGTGCCTCGGAAGCACTGTAATTTCTCCGGCTTCAGTGGGAGCTGTTAATTGGTCTATTTCGTCTTCGTAAGTCACTTTTTCCAAAGTGACTATTTTGAATTTTATTTTTGGCATTCTATGGTTTTTGACATTCCTCGATTCCGCCTTTCATATAAAAATCTTGTTCGTCTTTTTCGTCATGTTTTCCCTCAATAATTTCTTTGAATCCTTTAATGGTGTCTTTTAACTTAACATATTTTCCGGCAATACCCGTAAACTGTTCTGCGACGAAAAATGGCTGGGACAAAAATTTCTGAATTTTTCTCGCTCTAAAAACAACAATTTTATCTTCATCTGAAAGTTCGTCCATTCCTAAAATTGCAATAATATCCTGCAGGTCTTTGTATCTTTGCAGAGTTTTTTGTACTTCTCGTGCGGTTTTATAATGTTCTTTTCCAACAATATTCGGGTCTAAAATAGTTGAGCCGGAATCCAAAGGGTCAACAGCAGGATAAATTCCCAACACAGATAAAGAGCGGGATAAAACCATAGTTGAGTCAAGGTGGGCAAAACTGGTGGCGGGAGCCGGGTCTGTTAAGTCGTCAGCGGGAACATAAATGGCTTGAACTGAAGTAATGGAACCCTTTTTAGTAGAGGTGATTCTTTCCTGTAAAGCTCCCATTTCAGTAGCCAGGTTTGGCTGATATCCTACGGCCGAGGGCATCCTGCCAAGCAAGACTGAAACTTCGGAGCCCGCCTGAGTAAATCGGAAAATATTATCTATAAATAAAAGCAGGTCTTTACCCTCTTTGTCCCTGAAGTTTTCTGCCATAGTTAGGGCAGAAAGCGCTACTCTGGCGCGGACTCCCGGCGGTTCATTCATCTGCCCGAAAACCAGAGCTGTTTTTTCCAGTACTCCGCTGGCCGTCATGTCCCTGTATAAATCGTTTCCTTCACGGCTCCTTTCTCCAACTCCCGCAAATATAGAATAGCCTCCATGCTCTTGGGCGATATTTCTAATCAGCTCCTGAATAACAACGGTTTTTCCTACGCCAGCTCCGCCAAACAGCCCGATTTTTCCTCCTTTTAAAACTGGACAAATTAAATCTATAACCTTTATGCCAGTTTCTAAAATTTCCATTTTTGTTGACTGCTCGGTAAATTTAGGAGCCAAAGCGTGAATTGGCGCGACTTCTTTTGGTTTAAAATTTTCTTTGCCGTCGATTGTCTCTCCAAGCGCGTTAAACATTCTGCCCAAAACTTCTTTGCCCACAGGAACGCTGATGGGCAAGCCCGTATCAATTACTTCTTGTCCTCTTTGTAAGCCATCAGACGGGCCCATAGCCAGAGCTTTTACTTTATTAAATCCGATATGTTGCTCAACCTCCAAAACCAAAACATTGTCTCCAATTTTAGTTTTAAGAGCATTATATATAGAGGGGAGCTTGTCGGCAAAATCAACAACAACTACGCTTCC
>CAYOIH010000049.1:0-3479 GCA_964404005.1 uncultured Candidatus Saccharibacteria bacterium | reverse complement strand
CTTTCATTGAAAGTAAACCCACAGGATATGGGCCAAATAATCGGCCGAGAAGGATCAACAGCCAAGGCAATCAGGAACTTAGTCCGAATTGTTGGACTAAAGAACCACGCCAGAGTGAACCTCAAAATTGAGGAACCAGAAGGCGGACGTGCTCCAAGAGCTGAGAGAAAAGAAGCTTCTCCAGACGACATCGATAATATTTCTCTGTAATTTTTACAGAATGCAGAAACTGTGCTATAATAAGCGCAGTTTTTGTTTGTTTCGATCTGTAGTAATTTTTTTTACTCGTATGTATAGAGATTGCAAAATGAATGTTAAAAAAGGGGATAAAAAAGTTATATTAGAACTTTTGTCTTCTTGTAATCTAAACTGTTCATATTGTTTTTACAGAACATCAAATAGATTCCATTCTACGAATTTCTTATCAAAAAAAGAAATTTTTGCATTGATTGACAAGATGGTAAGAGAGAGAATAAATAAATTAGTGCTTACTGGTGGAGAGCCGACCTTGTATCCGGATTTTATAGAAATTTCAGAATATGCTATGTTAAAAATGCCAAAAGTCACCATCTGCGCTAACGGTGTTATTTTAGATAATAAGCTTGAGGATAAAATTGTTAAATTAAACTTCTCCACCTATACGGTTAGTATAGATTCTCATATAGTAAAGATGCACGATAAATTAAGGGGAAGAAAGGGTGCTTTCAAAAAAACTGTTGCTTTCATCAAAAAGTTAAAATTAAATAATAAAAATGTATCTATTCATATAACCATTCATCCAGAGAACATTAATCATATAGAAGAAACAATAAATTTTTGTAAGGGTTTTTCTAAAGAAATTGTAGTTAGCTCAATTTATCACAATAAGTTGAGTGAACATGATGAACCAAAGGGATATAGCCTAAAATTAATAAATTTTAAGAAAAAATATTTAAATAGCCCAGATGTTATATTGGTTGGTTTTACGCCTTTTTGTGAAAGTGAAAATTGTTTAGACCAGAAAAGTATATTCACAATTAATAGAAAAGGTGAATTGGTGAGTTGTTACTGGAAAAAAACCGCGGAGAGATTATCAGAAAGTATTAATTTTATTAAACTATGAAAATATCTGACAAATATACTTTTTTATGTGACAAGGATTTATATATTGTTAAAAAGGTTTTAGAAACTAAAAAATTTTCAGGCACGAGTGAATTCATAGGCGAATACGAAAAAAGGCTTGCATCTTTTTTCGGCTCTAAATATGCAGTTGCCATTTCATCAGGAACAGCGGCTATCCAAACTGCGTTATTTGTTCTAGGAGTTAGTAATGGAGATGAGGTTATCGTTCCTTCTACTTGTCCGTTAATGTCTGTATTTCCGATTATTTTTATTGGAGCGAAGCCTGTATTTTGTGATACGGAAGTTGATAGTTTTGGATTGAAAATTGAAGAAATAGAAAAAAGCATAACTTCTAAAACAAAGGTAATTATGGAAGTTCCAATGTGGGGTTATCCAACAAATGTTAAAAAATTAGGCGACTTTGCGAAATCAAAAAACATTCCGTTGATATTAGATCTAGCTCAAGCTCATGGTACCAAACTTGACGGGAAGTTTTTGTCTTCGTACGGAGACATTTCGTGTTTTAGCACGCACGATAGAAAAATTATAGCAACAGGCGAGGGTGGTTTTATTCTTACCGATAACGAGGAATATCAAAAAAAAGCTATTAGCTTCATTCAATTCGGTAGTATGAACGGAATTGATTTTGGTTTAAATTATAAATTGGGTGCTATGCAGGCGGGTCTCGGAATAAGTAGGATAGATTTTATAGAAGAGCAGTTGGGAATGAGACACAAGAACGCAAACTATATTGTAAGTAATATAAAAAATAAATTTGTTGAAGAATTAAAAATAATTTGTGGTGGTAATCCTAACTATTATTCTTTAATACTAAAATTGAATTTTAATGATAATTTTGAAAAAATTAAATCATTAGAAGATTGTGGTATACCGTCTGATATAAGCCGATACAACTATAAAGTTTTGTATGAATATTCCATATTTGAAAGATTTAGGCGAGCTTGTCCTAATTCAGAAAGACTTGCTAAAAACATAACCACTATTCCTGTTCATCCTGCTATTACAAAACAGGAATTAGATTATATGATTGAAAGTATTAATAATTTATCTTAAATTTATGTCGCAAAACAATGATTTAGAAAAACATTTTACCGCATCTGCATTGATTATTGATAATGGCAGAGTTTTATTATTACATCATAAAAAACTCGGTGTCTGGCTTTATCCTGGCGGACACGTTGAAGAAAATGAAACGCCAGACCAAACGGTAATTAGGGAAGTAAAAGAGGAAACAGGATTAGATGTTGAAATAATTGGAGAAAAAGATAATAATTTAGCTGATATCAATACGGATGTTTCTGTTTTGTATAATCCCTACGTAGTTTTATGTGAATTAGTCGGAAACCATTATCATAACGATATTGTGTATTTATGCAAAATTTTTGGAAACAGCAGGGAGATTAAACAAAACGAGGGCGAATCACGGGATATTAGGTTTTTCAGTATAAATGAGTTAGATAATATAAAATTGTTCCCAAACTTTAGAAGTCTTTTAGAAAAGGTTCTAAAAGTTTAGATAATGAGGCAATTTTAAATATCAGCCATTCATGATAAAGTTTGATGTAATTACAATTTTTCCGGAAATATTTAAGTCCTATTTGGGCGAAAGTTTGATTGCAAGAGCGCAGGCAAAAAAGCTTATAAAAATAAATTTGCACGACTTGAGAAAATGGACAAACGACCGGCACAAAACAGTTGACGACCGACCATTTGGCGGGGGGTTAGGAATGGTGCTAAAAGTTGAGCCAATTTTTAAAGCTGTTCAAAAGATCAAAGGCAAACCCACGCATCAACGCGTAGGTGTAAGAAAAAGGACAAAAGTGATACTTTTCACGCCGCGCGGAGAAAAGTTTAATCAGCAATTAGTGCACAAACTTTCAAAATTAGATCAGATTATTTTTATTTGCGGAAGATATGAGGGTGTTGACGAAAGGGTGGCAGAAAAAATTGCTGATATGGAAATATCAATTGGAGATTACGATTTAATGGGCGGGGAATTGCCGGCAATGGTTGCGATAGAAACAATTTCAAGATTAGTCCCCGGAGTTATCGGAAAAGAGCAATTACTTAAGGAGAGAATTTCAAAGTCAGGAGGATTTTTAGAATATGCGCAATACACTCGTCCTGAAATTTTTTCACCCCAAAAGGGGACTAATTGGCGGGTTCCAAAAGTTCTATTATCCGGCGACCACAAAAAAATAGACGAATGGAAAAAATCCCACGGCAAGGTTATTTCATCCTGAGTTTGTCGAAGGATTGAAAAGTAGCTAAATTCGTGTTAACGTATTAAATATTGGGCGTTTGGCTGAGCAGCAAAGGCAACAGACTGTAAATCTGTCGGGGTTTCCCCTTCGTAG
>CAYOIH010000048.1:0-3734 GCA_964404005.1 uncultured Candidatus Saccharibacteria bacterium | reverse complement strand
CAAAAGAAAAGATCAAAGCCGCCTTTTTAATTGGGATACCCAACTTTATAACTTTTCATAATTCCGTCGTTGCTACAATAACCTCAAGAAAACATCTTGAGGTTTTTTTATGGAATTATCAAAAAAATCAATACAAGAATTTAGGAAAATCTACAAAAAAAAGTTTCACGAGGACATCGACGAAGCGACGGCTCGCGTTTTGGCGAGGCGGTTGTTGAGGCTATACCGGGCCGTGTACAGCCCTCAGATTGAAAAACATGACAATGAAAAACTTTAACCTAAAAGACGAGAGTGGAGATAAAAAACACTTCACGCAAATTCCGAATATGATTGTTAATCATTCCACTGCGTATGAGCAGTCGCTTTATTTAATAATAAAAAGACTGGCTGGCGAACACGGGCATTGTTTTGCTTCGCTCAATACTTTATCAAAAAAAATGGGCGTCCATAAAACAACAGTTTCAAGGACAATTAAAAAATTATTAAAAAGAGAATGGATAAAAGAAACTGAAAAAACAAAGGTTATCGGGGGTAGTGTCCGAACTTTTATCATAGTTGATTTATGGCGGTTAAATTTCCTAAATTATGAAAGTGGCGCTAAAATGACCACCCAAAAAAGTGGAACTAATAGCAACGAAAGTGGTTCTAATATAGACGAAAGTGGCTCTAAAAGCGACACAAAGAAGATTAATAATAAGATAAATAATAATAACGATGAGTTTTTCAAAAATGTGGATGAATCCTACAAAAACGGTGACCGGAAATACAAACCATTCTATCAGGGAAATCAGATGAGATGGGTTGATTTAAAGAAAAAGTGGTTTGTGATTTCAAAATACGGCGAGTGGCTTGAATATGCCGATAAAGAATCAAAAATTGAGTGGCGAGAAAAAACATGAAAAACAATGACCAAAACAAAAAACTAATCAAAAAACAGGATAGGAAGGCCGAGCTGGACAGGATCACCGGCGTTTTTGATAAAAGCATGACTGCAGACGGAGTCGGCATCGAGGAAATACTGACTCTGGTAAACAAAGAAAAGCTAACCGAGCAGGAAACAAAGAGGCTGAACCAGCTTTCGCAGGAAGTTACAGAGATCCATGGATTAAAAAACGGATTCTGGGCCGGAGCTACCACTTACAAAAAATACAGAAACTTTATCTACACCACCCGGGCCAACCTGATAAAAGAATATGACTGCAAGACATCAATTGAGTTAATGCTGGTTGACCGGATTGTGGCAAACTACTGGAGAGCGATGAGAATTGAAACTCTGCTTTGCTCCTACATTGAATGGAACGACGACTATCCTTTCAGCCAGTTAAGAGTAAACATCGTCAAAGAGTTAGGCAAGAGTTTAGAGTCGGCCAGCAGGCAGATGACAACCAGCATTCTGCTTTTGAAAGAAATGAAACAGCCGGGGTTGAATGTGAAAATAAATGCTGGCAATGCCTTTGTCGGCCATAACCAGCAGTTTAACTTAAACAAAAATGAAAACAATGAAACCAATGAACCAAAATGATTTAGGATTGCTGGTTGAGAACTGCCCGAAGGTTAAAATCTCGGATTTCCTAAAAAAATACAGGATGAGCACTAAAGAAGCTTTAATAAAGTCTGAATTGGAACTGCTCGGATTTAACATCGAGCTCGCAATCTCAAAAACATGTTACGGAGGAATAAGGTTTTGGTTTAAATGCCCTCTCTGCCAAAGCCGTGTCGGCGTGCTGTTTATTCATCCCTTAAACAGCAAAGTCGGCTGCCGGAAATGTTTAAATCTTGAGTACAGAAAAAGGAGATACAAAGGGATGATAGAGTCCTCGTAAAAAGTTGAAACCTAATGAAAATACAACATCTGAAAAAAGAATTTTCACCGATGAGGGAATTAAAAACATCTCTCGTTTTCAGGACGTTCTAAAAAGAATCCACATCCGGCTTATTAGCGAAGGGTATGTGATAAAGGATGGCAAGATTGAGAAACCAAAGGTCGCTCTGGATAAATCCCAGAAAAGCGGTAATGTGTCCCCACACAAATTAACCTAAGTTATCATGAAAAAAGAGGGAAAATATATGCCGTTCGCCAACCAGTATCTGATATACAACCGAAAGAGCACGGATGATGCTGACAACCAGAAAAACTCGCTGTCTTACCAGTTGCTGCGAAATGTTGAATTTGTAAAGCGAAACGCCTTGCCGGTGGCAGAAGGACTGACCATTCCGGGTTTTTGCAACGCAGGCATCGTCAACGAAAGCCACTCCGGGTTCAAAGAGGACCAGGATTTTGTTATCAACAAAAACGGCTCGGTGCAGTACAACATATTGAGGCCTAAATTTCTGAAATTAGTTCAGATGTTAAAAAACGAGGAAATCAAAGGCTGTATATTTTTATGCTGGGACAGGTCCAGTAGAAATAAACAGGACGATGTAATATTAAAGAAATTAATTTCATTAGGCAGCGACATCAGATTCAGCGAGGCCACTTATGATAAAACAAGCTCCGGCGAGCTACACATGGATATTGATGGAATGTTTGCCGCGCACTACTCGCGCGTCATCTCAGAAAAAGTTAAAAACGCCCAACATAAACTCCAGCTCGAGGGAAAGTGCATATATTTTACTCCGATAGGATATTTTGATAAGGGTTCTGACAATAAGCCCTTGGATCCGGAACGAGCGCCGATTGTTAAACGAATCTTTGAGCTTTATTCAACCGGCGATTGGAGTTTTGCCCAGCTTGGCATCTGGGCAAGCGAACAGGGGTTAACCACAAAGCCGGTGCGAAGGAAAAGAACCAAGGACGAGATTTTAAACAATGTTTCCTTAGAAAAAATATCAAAGAGCACTCGCGTAGTTGACCATAAAGCTATTGAGCACATTTTGCATAACCCATTTTACGCGGGAAAAATACGTACAGGGGAAGGGTATATGACGGGAAAATTCCACCAGCCATTGATAGGAATGGATATGTGGAACAAGGTGCAGAATCTTTTAAAGCAGCGGAACCGAAGCGTGTATTTCATCAATAAGCCGTTCTTTTCTTACCGAAAAATGGTTCACTGCACCTGCGGCAGAGGATATTGCCCCTACTTGCAGAAAGGCATTGTTTACTATTTGAGCAAGTGCAAGCCGGGCTGCCCGAATCCCAACAAAAATATCAGAGAAAGCGACATTGATGAGGCAGTTAACAATTTGCTTTCAAAGATGTATTTTACTGACAAGGAATTAAAAGAGATTGAGGCTAAAACAAAAACCGAGCTCGGCGTGATTGCGGCGATCAGAAACAAGGAACTTGATGATTTGCACGTACAACAGAAAAAGTGGTTAGCTGACATGGATTATCTCGCAACAAATAAGCTGACGCTGCTGCGAACGAACACCATGGACATATCTGCCATACAAGATGAGGAGAGTCGGATCAGTTTAAAGCTATCCGAGATAGAAGTGAAAATGCGGGCCCAGGCTGAATCTGCCGAGGCAATACTGGATTATGTGATTAGCTTTTCCGAACTGGTAAAGAACGCGGCTTTGTACTATAAACACGCCTTGGACACGGAAAAACAGGAAATTGCCATGAATGTGTTTTCCGAACTCGTCTTTGATGGCAGGAAATTGGTAAATTACAAGGCAAAAGAGGGCTTTGAAGCCCTCTTAAACAGGAAAATTGACCCTGTTAGGTCATCTGGTGCCCGAAGTGGGAGTCGAACCCACATGAGCTTTCGCTCAAAGGATTTTAAGTC
>CAYOIH010000047.1:0-3779 GCA_964404005.1 uncultured Candidatus Saccharibacteria bacterium | reverse complement strand
ATTAAAATCTGCTTTTAGTTCTGCTCCGATACTTGATTTAAAATTCTGCCAGATAGAATTAATTTCATCTTCTTCATTGGTTGTATTTGTATTTATACTGGGGCCGGTGCTTTCCCAGGCATTTCCAATATCCATAAAGAAGACACCGGAAAGTCTTTCTAAAAAGATGGAGAGGAAGCCAAGCTTAAGGTTGTGCTCGATATTAGCCAGAGGAAAGCGATATTCCAAACTGGCTAAGAGAAGATTATTTCCTTCGAGGGCGGCTGGTTTGTAACCCCGCAGAGAGAAGGTATTCACATCGATATTACTAAGATTATCCGCAGAATAACTACCTCCTAATTTAAATTTTTCCCCGTCTAAACCTGATTCTACTAATATACTTGAAGAGCTAGCGCCGGCGACTAAGCGAAGTGCCAATATCTGATGAAGAGGGGGTAGAGGAATAAATTTTCTACCGGCAAATATGATTTTATCAAAAGTGTAATCACTGCCCAAGGCTTTATCGGCATGTTCGTAGGAAAGAGAGAAGGTGTTGCCTAGTTCGGGGCTGATAGAGAATCCATATTTTTCTGCATCAGAGTAGGAGTACCGCAATCTTAGGCTGCTAATTTTCTCCTGGTTAGCATTTAAGGGAGATAGTGTGTCAGTAGTTGATGATTTTTCATATTGATAACCGAGAGAAAAGATTTGTCTATAAGCGCGCGAATTTGTAGCGGAGGTAGTATGTCCTCCAAGTGGGAAATAAATATTTATACCGGTCTTTCCTTCTTCCCACCAGGAGGCTGGGGTTTGGGATGCTAAAGTAGCGTTTCCAGACAGATAAAGATTAAGAATAGGAGGACGGCTGTAATTATAATAATTGAAGTTGTAATTTAGGTTATTATTGAGTAGTCCATAAGTAATAGTGAAAGGCAAGGAAGAGAATCCCAGTACATCTTCTAACACACTTGAAAAGCCAATTCCTAAATTATTTTCGGTAAGCTGGGCAGCGGGAATCCAATAGGAAGGTGGCCAGAAAGAAGCAAAGGGATGATAGGGATGAACAGGATAATTATTTTTCAAAGAATTGGTTGGATTTTTTAATTGATCTGTCTGTTGATTAGGGTTTTGCTGTTTCATGTCTATGTTTAGGTTAAATGAGGGTTCGGTATATTCTATTTCTGTCCAACTATCGGGATCTATTTCCATAAGATGTAGTTCATATCCGGTGGTGTGGTATTCGATGTAAGCCAATTTTTTACCATCAGGAGAAAGGGCAGGCTGAAAAGCCCCGCTTAATACATTAGTTACTTGATATAATTTTTTATCGGGGAGCGAGAAGGCAAAGATATTATAAATTCCGGTACGGTCAGAAGAAAAGAAAAGATACTCGCCATCGGGAGACCAGCAAGGACTAAGGTCAATTGATTTATCGCAAAAGATGGGTTGGAGAATGGAATTGTCGATATTATTGGGGTTAAGATTATTAGTGCTAAGATTGTTGGGATCAAGATTTAAAATATATATATCCTGACGACCCTGGCGCCAGACAGAAAGGGCTATCATGTCCCCTTTGGGAGACCATGATGGTTGATATAATTGGGTACCATCTCGAAAGTCTGTTAGATAGGTCATGTTTTCTTTGGTAATTAGCTTATAGGCGGGCTGGTTTTCATTGATCGATAAGTTTGGGGAAGGTAAATTAATTAGGGCTAAATTATTTGTTCCTGATTGATTAATTACTGCTACAATTTGAGAATTTTCCGGGTCAGGGTCAGGTGACCAGTTGGGGTCGCGAACCCGCAGCCCTTCAGAGAGCCGAATCTCTTTTTCTGTTTTCAAGTCGAATAAATAAAGGTCGTAAAATTTATAAAATTGCTCATAGTCGCCTAATTTAGCATAAATTATTTTAGTGCCATCGGCGGTGATGTCAAAAGAAGAACCACTTCCATAGACTCTTTTAATCAGGGTCTGGGTTTGATTTTTAGCAGAACGGGGAGTCAAAGGAAGGGAAGGATTCAAGGGGTCGACAATTTGAATAGATGGATAAGAATGAGGAGTGGAAACCCTGAATGCTATTTTATCTCCTTGGGGGGCGGGGGTGGAGAGCCAGTGAGGATAATCGACCCAATAATTGCATTTAGTTAATTGCTGAGAAGGAGTAAGATTTTTTTGTGAGAGAATTTTTTGCTTCTGGAGTTGATATTTTTCTTTTAAATTATCTTTCCAGCTTTGGTACAGTTCCTTTAGGTTTAAGCCTATCGCCCTTTTTAAGGCATAATTAAACCCTAAATAGGGATATTCACAGTAAATTTCACTTATAACGATAACTTTATCTTCCCCATATCTTTGAGCTATAAAATGGATAAGAGATTGGCCATAGATATAGGGAGCGGTGCTGCCAGGCCAGGAAGTAAGATAATAACCATTTATCTGGTCCAGAGTATTAAACTGGTCTTCCAGAGCGGCCATGCGAAGATACATATCGTAGCGAGAATCTATCCCCCTGCCTCCGGCGGTTAATTTTGTTTCATTGTATACTGCTAATCCCTCGATTGACCAGGTGGGTTGGAGGGCATTAGGAGTGAGTATTTGACCGAAAAGAGCGCGCAGGGCAGTAGTAGGTCCGGCGGTCATTTCAAAATGAGCCATGTGAGTATATTCATGTGCAATTACCATTTTGAGCCAGCTTTTGAATTTCGTATCAAAAGATTTAGCAGTGGGGGCAGTTAGGGAGATGCGGATTACTCGGTGGGGGAAAGAAGAAGCAAAACCCAGAGCATAATCAGAAAAATCCTCCATAATTATGGCTATCTTTTGAAGATGATGATGTTTGTTGGGCGAGCCGAGCTGGGTATTAACCTGGTGGTAGGTTTCCTCGGCAATATCAGCTGTTGCTTGAGCTAATTGTTCATAGGTAGGGTTATTAGAGAAACTAATATCCTTATTTTCCTGTTTACAAAAATAAACCGAAAAGTGAGGGCTTTCCAAAACCTGCCATTCTAAGCCGGGGTCATAGCGAACAGCCTCCACACTCATAACTAATGGTGAGTATATTACTAAAACTATTATAATAATGATATAAACAAAAAAAATCATTTTTTTTTGCATATTCTCATACTTCTTCCCAGAAAGTAACCCAAAGGTGCCAGGCACCTTTGGGTTACTTTTCTATAAAAATAAGTTCATTTTAATATGAATTAGCCAAAGTTGGTATATACGATCAGAGATTAAATATTTGCTCACCTTTTTACATATTTTTAGTACGCTTTGACTGGTCATATGTAGAGAATTTGCTACATCTTTTACTCTGTAACCCTCTTTTATTAATAAATATACAAGTAAATGTTTTAATCGTTTATTAGTTTCTATATCTCCAATTTGTTCTTTCGTTTTCTTTAATATATTTTCTATATTTCTGGGTGATTTATTTTGTGTTTGATTTGAGGTTATTTTAGTGGCATTTTGGAGGATATTTTCCGGGTCATCTTTTTGAATATTTTCTTTTACGAAATTTATAAAATTTTCTGGACTGGTTTGACAAAGTTTTAATAATTCCCGAATGTTCAGCCAAGGGGGAACGTTTTTGCTTTGATTTTGAGTAGATAGAAAATATTGAAAACTGCTCCAGGGGTATTCTTCAGGAGAATTCACTAATCCGGCCTCTACCGGATTTAGGCTAATATAAGAAGCTGCACTATATAAATAAAGAGAATTTAGGACAAGATGGCTTTTGTATCGGTCCTGAAAGAGGTGACCCTTTCTAATGTGTCTTATGTTGAACCAGTGGGCATAAGAGG
>CAYOIH010000046.1:0-3890 GCA_964404005.1 uncultured Candidatus Saccharibacteria bacterium | reverse complement strand
AGAGGCAAAAAATCAATTAATAGACTGTAAACTATGTTCAGTGGCTTGAACATAATTTATTTTAGATATTGTCCCGTGTAAGATTTTTTAACCCCTGCGATGTCAGCGGGAGTGCCTTCGGCTACAATTTCTCCGCCGGCATCCCCTCCTTCTGGGCCCAAATCAATTATCCAATCGGCGCACCTGATAAAATCTATATTATGTTCAATGGTTATTACCGAATTTTCTTTTTCCACCAATCCCCCTAAAACAGAAATTAATTTTTTAATGTCGTCAAAATGAAGACCAGTTGTTGGCTCGTCCAAAATATATAATGTCCTGCCCGTACCCTTTCTTGAAAGTTCTGTTGCCAGTTTTACCCTTTGCGCTTCCCCGCCGGATAGTGAAGTGGCCGATTGCCCAAGCTCGACATACGAAAGTCCCACCTCTTTTAAAGTTTTCAGCTTTTCGTAAAGCCCGGGGATATTTTTGAAAAACTCCATTGCTTCTTCAACCATCATTTCCAAAACCTCCGCAATATTTTTATCTTTATAAGTAATTTCCAAAACTTCTTTACTGTATCTTCTACCGTGGCATTCTTCGCATTCGACATAAATGTCGGGCAAAAAATACATCTCAACTTTTTTCTGGCCCTGACCTTCGCAGGCTTCGCATCTACCGCCTTTTACATTAAAACTAAAACGGCCGGCAGAATATCCACGCACTCTTGCCTCTTTTGTTTTTGTAAAAATATCTCTTATATACGAAAATGCTCCGGTGTATGTTGCCGGATTTGACCTTGGGGTTCTTCCAATTGGCGATTGGTCAACCAACACAACTTTGTTTATATTTTCAGATCCTAAAATTTCTTTATGCTCGCCAGGCTCGTCTTTTGCTCTGTAAAACTTTTTCAACAAAGATTTTGCCAGAATATCATTTACCAAAGACGATTTTCCGGAACCGGAAACTCCTGTCACGCAAACAAATTTTCCGAGGGGAATTTTAACATTAATGTTTTTTAAATTATGTTCTTTTGCCCCTTTTATTATTAAAAATTTTATTAAGTCCGACTTAACAAAATTTTGTTTTGGCTTAACTATTTCCACTTTTTTTCTCCCCGATAAATAATCCCCGGTCAAGGTATGGGATTTTAGAATTTCTTTATATGTTCCTTCAAAAACAACTTTTCCTCCGTGTTTTCCGGCTCCCGGCCCAATATCAACAATCCAGTCAGATGCCCGCATTGTTTGAGGATCATGTTCAACCACAACAACCGTATTTCCCAGTTCTTTTAATTTTACCAATGTATCTATTAATTTATGCTGGTCTCTGGCGTGCAAGCCAATTGACGGTTCGTCTAATATATATAGAACTCCTGATAATTTAGATCCTATTTGCGTTGCCAGCCTTATTCTCTGCTCTTCTCCGCCAGCCAATGTTCCGGCTTTTCTGGATAAAGTTAAATAAGAAAGCCCAACATCATTTAAAAATTGCGTACGGTCAATTATTTCTTTTAAAATTCCTGCGCTTATTTTTGTTTCTCCGGCTGTTAATTTGTGTGGAAGCTTTGTGAAAAATTCTTTTACCTTATCTGTCGGCATATCAACAATTTTGTCAATTGACAAATCCCCGACAGTTACCGCCAAAACTTCCGGCTTTAATCTTTTTCCATGGCATTTTGGACAAATTTTTACCACCATATATTGCTCAATTTCCTGGCGCGTCCAGTCAGAATCTGTTTCATGATATCTTTTTTCTAAATTTGGAATTACCCCGACAAATTCTCCGTCGCCATGCAAAATAATATCAATAACTTTTTTAGGTAAGTTTCCAACTTCTTCGTCTAAAGAAAATTTATATTTTGCCGCTAATCCCGAAAGTATTGAATAATAATATCCCTGCCTGCCAACTTTATGCGACGCGCGAGACCACGGCCAAATTGCGCCTTCGGCAATTGTTAATCTTTTGTTTGGAATTACCAACTCAGGATCAACTTCCAGTTTTTCACCGAGTCCGGTGCATTCCGGGCAAGCGCCATAAGGATTATTAAAAGAAAATAGCCTGGGCTCTAATTCCGGTAAAGAAATTCCCTGCCTCGCCGAGTCAAGGCGGGCACATTCCTCACATGCGAAATGTTCAGAAAACACCAAGTCGTTGTTTTCGTTTTTGGATTTTGAATTTTGAATTTGTTTTGGATTTTGAACTTTGGATTTTGGGCTTACGATAACTATTCCTTTGCCGAGACGCAAAGCAATTTCCAAAGAATCAACTAATCTTGACCTGTCTAAGTCTTTTCCTAAAACCAATCGATCAACCACAACTTCTATGTCGTGCTTTTTCTGCTTGTCTAACTGCTTCTCCAGAGATTCCTCCACTTGAAAAATTACGCCATCAATTCTTACTCTGACAAATCCGCCTCTCTGGATTTCTTCCAAAACTCCGTGATGTTCTCCTTTTTTTGCGCGAATGACAGGACCTAAAATCGTAATTTCTAGATTTTTAGGCAATTTCAAAACTTGGTCAACAATCTGGTCAATTGTCTGGCGAGAAATTAATTTTCCGCAATTGGGACAGTGCGGTTTTCCGATTCTTGCATACAAAAGTCGCAGATAATCATAAATTTCTGTTATTGTGCCGACTGTCGAGCGCGGGTTATGAGTTGATTTTCTCTGGTCAATTGAAATTGCCGGAGAAATTCCTTCTATTTTATCAACGTCGGGCTTGTCCATAACTCCCAAAAATTGTCTGGCGTAAGCCGACAAACTTTCCACATATCTTCTCTGTCCTTCTGCATATAGAGTATCAAAAGCCAGCGAAGATTTTCCCGAGCCCGAAAGTCCGGTAATTACAATCAGTTTATTCTTCGGCAAATCCAAATCAATATTCTTGAGATTATGCACCCGCGCACCTCTTATTTTTATAAATTCATTTTGCATAGAAAAAGATTAGCTTACCCCGTTAAATTATTTTAAAAATGATATTTAGCTGGGGTGGGTTATTATACAACTTTATTTTGCCCAGTTCAAGAGTACGCAATAAAAAAGCTCCAACGGGAATCCGTGGGAGCATGGAGTCTAAACAGCGTCAGGACAGTGTTCGAGGATGTAATCAACGGCCTCTTTGACTGTGGTGATTTCCTGGGCTTCTTTATCAGGAATCGAAATTCCGAAAACTTCCTCCAGCTTCATTACAACCTCCATCATGTCGAGGGAGTCGGCCTCGAGATCCTTGACAAAAGAAGCTTCAAGCGTGACTTCGCTTCTATCAACCTGAAGTTGGCCCGCGATGATTTCAACGACACGATCAATAACCAGGGTCTTTTCTGTTCCGCTGCTTTGCTTAGCCATTTTAGCTTCCCGCCTTCCTTATTTGAAAGTCAAAGATCTAACACAAAAAAGTTAACACGAATTATTATATACTACCCTTTTTTGCGATTTAGTCAACACACGGCCTCTGCCTGCCGGTAGGCAATAAAAAGCAGCGGGGTTAGCGCCGCTAAACTTGAAGCAACTCCAAAACGCAGTTGATGATGTCCTTAACCGTTTCCCAGGTGTTGAATTCATCATCTGATATTGAGATTTCGAACTCGTCTTCAAGCTCCATAGCTATTTCGTATATGTCCATATTGTCCGGACGTATCTGTTCTGTGCCGCGTATAAGGCTAGTTTCATCAGAAACCAACTCCGGATGGACCTTGAAGTGTTCGGCGACGAGCCTAATCACCCTCTGCTTGATTTCTTCCCTTGTCATGGCCTATTCCTTTAAAAGGGTCAAAGAGCTAACACGAAAGAGCTAACACGAAAGAGCTAACACGAATTAATATATATTACCCTTTTCTGTGATTTAATCAATAATTTGCACTCGCCTATGGTACACTTTACAGTATGACATATTAAAACATGTTGCAAAAT
>CAYOIH010000045.1:0-3892 GCA_964404005.1 uncultured Candidatus Saccharibacteria bacterium | reverse complement strand
TGCAACATGTTTTAAGTGCCTCATACTGTAAAGTATACCAGTGGCCAGTGCATTTCTTTACATAATCTGGCGAGTTAGATATAATAAAATAATATGGCAGCCGAAGTAAAAATTTTAATTGAGGGCTACACTAATGCCGATGAAGTTGGTGAAACTGGAAAGGAAAGAAGTTGTTCAACTATTACTCTTGTGAGAGATGGAGATTTAGTAATGGTGGTTGACCCCGGGGTTTTGGAAAGCCAGCAAATTTTAATTGACGCCTTGCAAAAAGAAAATTTAACGGTTCAAGACGTTAATATTGTTTGCATCACGCATTCGCACATAGACCATTACAGAAATATCGGAATGTTTCCTGAGGCAAAAACTTTGGAATATTATGGTTTATGGGATAAAGATACTGTTAAAAATTGGTCTGAAGATTTTACTGCGAATATCCAGATTTTACACACGCCTGGCCACGACCAAACAGGTATAACCCTTCTTGTGACCACAGGACCCGGAAGCGAGCACCCCGGAGTTGTTGCAATATGCGGGGATGTTTTTTGGAGAGAGAATTATCCTGAAAATCCGCAGGACGATGCATATGCTTCAAATCCGGGAAAATTAAAAAGCAGCCGGCAAACGATTTTAAAAATGGCTGATTGGATAATTCCCGGGCATGGAGGAATATATAAAAATGATCCGAGCAAGACAGTTTATGCCGAGGATTCGGTTCAGAAGAAAAAACAGGAGATTTTTGGAATTTGTAGAAAGTGCCAAAGGATTATGAAAACCAAGCTTGATAGCTGCCGGTGCAGGCCGTGGCTTTGCCATCATTGCTGCGAGTGCGGTTTGGATTGCGACCTTTGCGGCTGCAGCCATAAAAGAGATTCTTAGTTATGAAAAAAATAATTTTATTTTTGTCCATTTTTATATTTTTGGTTTTTGCCGGAAATGTCTCGGCTCATCAGCCGAGAATTGTTTATTTGCAGCCGGGGTACCCTTTGGGTCCTGTTCAGATAAACAATCCGGAATTGTCGCAAGCGTTTTACGATAATTTAAAAGGAAGCCCGCGGGATTATTTTATAGACTCAAACAGGGATTTTGAGCTATATATTAATTTTTTGGTTCCGGAAGAAGCAAGTCGCGACGGTAGGTATTCGACGGATGTTTTTGACGGTCTGGGTCAAAAAATATATTCGCTTGACGGTTTAACTTTTGACTGGCAGGAATTTTATGAGCCGTTCGGCAGGGATTATTATTTAAAAGGTCCGGAATTAGATCAGCAGTTGCCGGCGGGAAAATATAAAATTGAAGTTTATTCGGAAGATAATTTGGGTGAATATGTTCTGGTTGTCGGAAAAATAGAAGCTTACGACATTAATTCGATTTTAAATATTTATTGGCAGATTCCTTTTTTAAAAATAACATTTTTCAAAACGTCGGTATTGCAGTTTTTTCTTACTCCGTTTGGAATAGTCGGCATCGGGGCCTTGGGGGCGTTATTAATATTTTTAGCGTTCGTTTATTACATAACAGGAGCGATAAGGGCGGCTATAAAGCACAACCAGGCAAAAACTTTGCTTTTAACTTCTGGCGGAATGCCTCAAATGAATGATGAAATAACGAAATTATTACAAAAGCCGGCGTATGATGTGACGGTTGCTTTTATTAATACTGCATCCAAACCACAGGAAGACAAAGATTACTTAAACCGGGATTTAGAAATTATGGATGAGATGGGTTTTAATGTTGAGCAGGTTGATATTGACGCTAAAAAAGAAGCGGAAGTTATGAGATTACTCGAACTGAAAGATATTATTTTTGTTGAGGGCGGAAATGCTTTCTATTTATTGAAATCTATGAGGGCGTGCAATTTTGAAAGAGTGATAAGAAAATTGTTAAAGCTTGGCAAAGTTTATATCGGGGTTTCTGCCGGAAGTATGGTTGCCGGACGCACCATAAAAACAGCTCTTTGGAAGAATGCAGATAAAAATATTGTCCGCCTAAAAGATTTAAGAGGATTAAATTTGGTGCCATTTGATATTTTTGTGCACTATGATCCTGAATGGGCGGACGTAATAAAACAAAAAATAAAAAATCCCAAAAAGCGCGCTAAAAAATTAAGGATTATAACCGACGACCAGGGCATTTTAGTTCAGGGCAAAGAAATAGATTTAATCGGCGACGGAGAAGCAGTAATTCTATAATTGCTCGGCAACAAACTTTTTTCCGGTTGCTGGTAACCCCCTTTGCCTCTGCGGGCAAGTGGACCAGGACCTGCAAAAAGTTTATTGCCTCGCTTTCATGAAAATAAACGTAAAAGCAAAACCAAGTTCAAGAGAAGAAAAAGTGGAAAAAATTGATGAAAATAATTTTGTTGTCTCTGTAAAAGAGCCTCCAATAAAAGGAAAAGCAAATGATGCGATAAGAAACGCCTTAGCGGTTTATTTTAAAACATCTTCTGCGAGGGTAAAAATAATCTCCGGTTATTCGTCTAGGAATAAAATTGTTGAAATCGTGTTATAATACATAAATTATGGAAATTACCACACTAGTCATATATTTTTTTGTAGGGGTTATACAGGATTTTTTCTTTACGATGAATCTTAAATATGTCGCGAGGGAAAAAGTTTTGGCGGCAGTTATTTTTTCTTTTTTAGCGGTTTCGATGTCGATGCTGGTTTTGTATAATATTATAAGCGGCCTTGACCCCCAAAAAAGCATTTTGGCGATAATTGTTTATTCCTGTGGAATAGCCGTAGGTACATATATCGCGATGAAAACGCACAAATTAAAGGATTAAAAACTAAACAGACTTTTATTACCCGCGCAAGCGGGTTTTTTTGTTTGACAAAAAATTTAGAATATATAAGATAAAAACGCACCTTGAAATATGAAAGGCAAAGAACATGATAGACCTCTCAGTGGATATAGTAGGAATTAAAATGCAAAATCCAATTATGCCGGCCTCCGGCACATTTGGGTATGGCGATGAATTTGCGGCATTGGAAGGATTTGATATTAGAAGGCTCGGTGCAGTGGTTACAAAAGGAACAACAGTTCAGCCACGGCAGGGCAACGAACAGCCCAGAATAGCCGAGACTCGGGCCGGAATGATAAATTCCATCGGCCTACAAAATCCGGGCGCAGAAATAGTCGCAAGAGAAAAAATTCCTTTTTTACGCCAGTTTAAAGTGCCGATTATCGTCAATATTTCTGGCACTGTGCCGGAAGATTATTCGCGGCTGGTTGCTATTTTCAATGAAGTTGAGGGGGTTGCCGGTTTGGAGGTTAATATCTCTTGTCCGAATATAAAACAGGGAGGAATTTTATTCGGCCAGCACCCGACAATAGCTTCTGCCTTGATATCACAGCTGAGAAAAATATCTCGCTTGCCACTTATTATCAAACTTACACCTAACGTCACTGATATTGTTGTATTAGCCAGGGCAGTGGTTGAAGCGGGAGCCGATGCTCTTTCCCTGGTTAATACTTTCACGGCGAGAGCAAAAATCAGGTCAGGTCCCAACAGGGGCAAGTGGATCGAGGGCGGGCTATCTGGGCCCGGCATTATGAGTATGGCTCTGCGCAAAGTTTCCGATGTGTATAAAGCAAATCTAGGCGTGCCGATTATCGGCATTGGTGGCATTCAATTTTTTGAAGATGTGATTGATTTTTTGGAAAGCGGAGCCACGGCTGTTCAAATCGGCACAGCCAACTTCGTTAATCCATTGGTGATGATGGAGCTGGCCAAAGAGCTTGGTTTGTATATCGGAAAAACCGGCTGCCAAAGCCTTAAAGAGTGGCGGGAAAAAGGTTTTCCAATGCCATCATAAGCCCTTCGCAAGAAGCGGCTTTTTATTGTTCAAGCCACTGAACATAGTTTACAGTCTATTAATTGATTTTTTGC
>CAYOIH010000044.1:0-4252 GCA_964404005.1 uncultured Candidatus Saccharibacteria bacterium | reverse complement strand
GCAAAAAATCAATTAATAGACTGTAAACTATGTTCAGTGGCTTGAACACAAAAAAACCGCCCCAGTTAAGGGGCGGCAGATAAATTATTAAACGTTAGAGGAAAGTCGTTTAAAGACAATAATAAATAAGAATACCAGTACAACGGCCCCTAAAATCCACAAATACCAGCGTTTTAAAAACTCTGTAAATCCGGACGCAACAGGAGTATTGGAAACCGTAGCGGCCGCCTGGGCCGGACTTAAAGTTATTGAGACAGAATCTGTTTGCGTTGTTCCCGAAACATTGCTTGTTACAGCAGCCTGTTTTGTCGCAGGCCCGGAAATTACCTGAGTTTTGCCTTCAAACGTTATTGATTTTGAGCTTGCCGGAGCAACAGATCCGATGTTGATTCCGGAAACTATATCTCCTGCCACAGGGACTCCGTTTAGTTGCAAATTTCCCAGAGAAGAAATTTCCATTGGGATGTTAGCTGAAATATTTACATTATCAATTTGGGCGGTTGAATTATTTGTTGTAGAAATCATAAAGTAAATCTGGCTGTTAGAGCCGACATCTGCGGTTTTTTGCCATTGAGCAGAGTTTAAATCTTGCTTGGCGAAAAGTGAAATCGACAGCCCGTTAGCGCTTGCGCTTATCTTGCAGTCGCTTGGACAGTTTGTTGTTGTCTCGCCTAAATTTGGTTCGCACAACCCGTTGCCGCATTGGCTTGTCGGCTGGGTTGCTTGGCAGTAAGTGCTGTAGTCGGCAGAACCACTGGTGCACGTTGTGCCGTCGCATTTTAATGCGTTTGAGCATGTGCCGCCGGAACAAGTATCTATTGTACAGCTATTACTATCGGCGCAGTTTTTATATAATCCGCTGGCAGTTCCGAGCGAGTCGTACCAATATATAGAATCACCCGAGCAAGCGGTTTTATAGTGGGCAATATAATTATTTACAGGTACAACAACCGGTGGAACATATGTGCTACATTGGCCATATTGACCTGGGTTATTGCATGCCTGACCGTTAAAACAACTATAAACTAAATCTTGCTGCTGTCCGCAGGAATTATACCAATAAATACTATTTCCCGAGCATAATTTATATGCATGATAGGTGCAAGACCCGTAATTATTATAATTGTTGTAATTATTGCATGCTCCGACATAATCTTGCTGCTGTCCGCAGGAATTATACCAGTATAAATCATTTCCTGAGCATTGTTCATAGGAGTGGTATGTGCAAAAACCCATATAATATTGTGCATGAACAACGCCAGGTAAAACTGACGCAAAGACGAGCAATGTCATTATAAAAATACCTCCAACTATTAACTTGTTTGTTGTTTTCATGCGTGATTTAAAATAATTTTATATAACTTAAATATATTCAACCCTACCATTTTGAAGAATAAAAGTCAAGATGTTTGGTGCTTTTATCACTGCAAGCAAAAAGGCACTTAAGTGTGCCCCGGCCGAGACTCGAACTCGGAACCAATAGCTTAAAAGGCTACTGCTCTACCATTGAGCTACCGGGGCACGCTTAAGTGCCTTATGACAACTAATTAAATTCCTTCTTTTTTTAATTTCTCAAGCAGTTCTTTTTGTTCTCTTGATAATTTTTTTGGCGTTCTTATTTTCAACTCAACATACATATTTCCCTTTCCTGCGCTTCCCCACGACGGACTTGCAAAGTGCGGAATTCCCTTCCCAGAAATTCTTAAAACCTTTCCCGATTCTGTCCCTTGCGGAACTTCTAAAATTATATTTGTTCCTTCTAAAGATTTTATTTCTATTTCGTCTCCCAAAACCGCCTGCGAAAAATTAATTTCCACGTCGCTGAATAAATCGTCTCCCCTTCTTTCAAATGCCGGATGTTTTTTTACAAAAATTCTTACAAAAAGATTCCCGCTTTTTGCCCCCTTTTTTCCTGCTTCTCCTTTTCCTTCAACTTTTATAACCTGATTTGAATCTATTCCAGCCGGTATTCTGATTTCAATTGTTTCTTCCTCTTTCACTCTGCCCTCTCCTCTACACACATTGCACGGTTTTTCTGGAATTGTTCCTTCGCCCTTACATTCAGGGCAAGTTGCCAAAGTTGTATAAGATCCTAAAATTGTTTTTTTGACCTGCTGGACCTGTCCTAGCCCCCTACACGAAAAACATTCTTTAATTTTAGTTCCGGGCTCTCCTCCATTTCCCTGGCATCTGTGGCAAACAACATATTTTACCAAACTTATCGCTTCAGTAAACTCCTTTAATGTTTTTTCTAATGGTATTTCTATATCAACCTGTATGTCTTTTCCCTTTTTTGAATCTTTTTTAGTTGATCTTCTGGCGCCCCCTCCAAAACCGCCTCCGCCAAAAAAATCCTCAAATATATCTCCAATATCTCCAAAATCAAACTCCACTCCGTCTTCTCCGTGCCCTGAGCTTGCCGAAGGGTTTCCCCAAGCCCATGATCCAAATGGATTTTCGCCCGCGCCAGGCTGGCCGTTTTCGAAAACTCTGCCAAACTGATCGTACTGCGCGCGCTTTGCGCTATCTGAAAGCACCTGGTAGGCTTCATTTATTTCCTTAAACTTTTTTTCATCTCCACCTTTGTCCGGATGATGTTTATGCGCCAGCTTGTGGAAAGCTTTTTTTATATCCTCTTGCGTAGCACTTTTAGTCACGCCAAGAACTTCATAATAATCCATAGTTATTACAAATTTACGTATTTATACGAATATACTAATTTTCGTATTCGTATATTAGTAAGTATTTGTAAATTAGTAATTTATTTCTCTGTATACTTTCCTTCCTCTGCCTTAGGTTCATTCTCGTCTTTCGGTTTATCTTGTGGAGTTTCACCTTCTTTTGGTTGGTTTTTATACAATTCTGCGCCAACTTTCTGTATGGCCTCAGACAATTCCTTGACCCTTGTTTTAATTTCCTCTATATTATCACCTTTTTGAGCTTCTTTCAAGGCGTTTATTTTATCCTCCACTTCTTTTTTGTCTTCCGGCTTCACTTTATCCCCCGCATCTTTTAACGTTTTCTCGGAAGTATAAACCAAAGCATCGGCTGTATTTTTAGCCTCAATCGCTTCCTGTTTCTTTTTATCTTCTGTTGCGTGTATTTCGGCGTCCTTTTTCATTCTTTCAACCTCCTCTTTTGAAATTCCAGCTGACCCTTCAATTTTAATTGACTGGGACTTCCCTGTTGCCTTGTCTTTTGCTGAAACATTTAAAATTCCATTGGCATCAATGTCAAAAGAAACTTCAATCTGTGGCAATCCCCTCGACGCTGGCGGAATTCCGTCTAAAATAAATCTTCCAAGCGTTTTATTATCGCCAGCCATTGGTCTTTCTCCCTGCAGAACATGAACCTCAACTGATGTTTGCGAGTCGGCGGCTGTCGAAAATACTTGATTTTTCGAGGTTGGCACGGTTGTGTTTTTAGGAATTAAAATTGTATTTACAGAGCCAAATGTTTCAATTCCCAAAGAAAGCGGAGTTACATCCAGCAATAAAACATCCTTACCTGCTGTTCCCGACATTATTCCTCCTTGAATAGCGGCTCCAATTGCCACAACCTCATCAGGGTTTACTTCTTTGTTTGGTTCTTTGCCAAACAATTTTTTAATTTCCTCCTGGATTTTTGGCATTCTTGTCTGTCCGCCAACCATCACGATCTCGTTAATGTCCTTTACTCCCCAGCCAGCCTCTTTTAAGGTTTGCTTTAAAAGACTAACAGACTTGTCGATATAATCAGAAACCATTGATTCTAAATTTGCTCTGGTTAATTTCAAATCTAAGTGTTTTGGTCCATTTTGGTCGGAAGTTATAAACGGCAAATTAATCTGCGCCTCTAAGCTTGAAGATAATTCAATTTTTGCTTTTTCGGCCGCTTCCTTAATTCTCTGCAAAGCTAAATTATCTTTTGACAAATCAACTCCGTTATCTTTTTTAAACTCGCTAACAATCCAATCCATAATTTTCTGGTCAAAATCATCTCCACCCAAATGTGTATCTCCTCCAGTTGATTTTACTTCAATGCTTCCCTGTTGTTCTTTGTCGTCGCCTTCTGAAGCCACAATTTCCATTGCAGTTACGTCAAAAGTTCCTCCGCCAAAGTCATAAACAACAATTTTTTCATCTTTCTTTTTATTTAATCCATACGCCAAAGCTGCGGCAGTTGGTTCGTTAATAACCCTTCTTACATTAAATCCTGCAATTTCTCCTGCAATTTTTGTAGCTTTTCTTTGCGAGTCGTCAAAATATGCCGG
>CAYOIH010000043.1:0-4315 GCA_964404005.1 uncultured Candidatus Saccharibacteria bacterium | reverse complement strand
CACGGTTCAACTGGCTCAGTTCGATGAGCATGTTGAATCGCTCTGAATTCTAACCGAAGCGTTTTGAGGAGAGTCGCTAGAAATTCTCCTTATTCGAAACAACTTTAAGAAACTAAGGTGGAACACTTACCCTGAGCTTGCCGAAGGGTAAATAGTAAATTGGAAATGGAAAGAACGGTTAATAGCCGTTTTTTGTTTAGAAGCTTGAAAAAAAGAAAAAAATATAGTATATTAAGGCATACACTTCGATAAACTCAGTGTGATTTTATCGCTTTGCTCAAAAATCATGGTTCAATATTTTACTAAAGATGGTTTGCAGAAACTTAAAGACGAACTGCATTATTTAAAAACAGACAAAAATAAAGAAATTGTAAAACTTATTGCCGAAGCTGCAGCTTTTGGAGACTTAAAGGAAAATTCGGCGTATCACGACGCCAGAGACAAGATGTCTTTTTTGAGAATGAGAATTGCGGAGTTAGAGGGAGCCATAAACGAAGCCATTGTTAAGGAAAAGGATGGAACAAATAATATTCAAATTGGTTCTGAAATCATTATATTATTTGGCGGAGAAAAAGAAAATTACCATATTGTTGCGCCAACCGAAGCGGATGTGCTTAAAAATAAAATATCATACCAGTCGCCGTTAGGACAAAAGTTGATAGGACAAAAAGTTGGAAACGAGTTTGATTTTGTGGGAGGAAGTCGATTGGTAAGAGTGAAAATCCTTGAGGTAAAATAGTTTTGCCCGGTGATGAACACCGGGCTTCGCTCAGCGATAAGCACTGGGCTACGGGCCTGTGGTATAGTGGCAACACATCTCGTTTGCAACGAGAAGCTGGGAGTTCGATTCTCCCCGGGTCCACATTCGTAGATTTCGCAAGATTTATAATAAAATCTAATTATATGATTGATATCCCTCAAAATATTTTAAATAAATTTATAGTCAGGCAGGATTATTTGGAGTGTATCAATAATGAGGTTGCAATAAATGTTTATTTAGATTTGAATAATATGTTTCATTGGCAAGATGTGTTGGGTTGGAAATTTCGCATAGAAGATTTAGTATCTCAACTTTTTAGTTTTCCGAGCATAAAAGAAATAAAAGTTTATTATGGTTTGAACGAGAGAGATAAAAATAATTCAGAAGCATTTCATAATAGGATTAGAAAAACTGGCGCTATTCTAAAAACGAAACCGATGAAATTCATTAGAAAAGAAATTGATGAGGCATTATTATTTAAGCGTAAGACGTTAACATTATTTGATAACCCAATTAAAGAAAAAATTCACGAATTAGTTGATAACCTTCAAAAAGCGGGAATTATTATTGAAGAACCAAAGTGCAATTTTGATGTTGAAATTGCCATGGATATGATAGACGATGCCGAAAAGATAACTGCGTTGATGCTTTTTTCTGGAGATTCTGATATGTTAGAGCCGTTAGAGCGTTTAAAAGTGAAAGGGAAAAAGATATTCGTTATAGGCGTGCGAAATATGGTTGCAGAAGAATTGCATAAAATTAAGGATAAATATATTGATTTTGGCAAATTTTACAGCGGTAAAAGAAGATATACTGAAGAGATAAAAAGCGAAAATCCCGCTTTTGGCGGGACCGCGTGATTAGTAGACTTTCATCTACATTTTAAGTATATCAAATAGAATGGATGCGTGTCAATAGTTCATTAATTAAGTTAAGAGATAATATAAAAAGATGTCGCCAATAATACAATTATTAAAATTGAAGCTGGTAAAAACCAGAATCCAACGCTTGATACTCTCAAAAAAGTAGCAAAAGCCCCTGAGGTAAGCGTTGATGATTTAATAGGATGAATTTATGAAAAAGATAATAGCTTTCATTCAAAACTATTTAGCAGATATAATTACACTCGTCGGAATCATTATGCTCTCTTATAATATTTTCAGACCGCCCACTAAATCTGGCGTAATTTTGCCGAATTTGACTACGACCGACTATCATACCGAGTGGAAAGTTTTAGGCATTGTATTGGTTGCGTTGGGAATTGATATAGCAATAAGAAAATACTTACAAAGTAAGAATAGATAAATCTATGAAAAAAGAAAACAAATTTATAATAGTAATTATTATATTATTGGCGATTATTATTTATTTTGCGTCCGCAATTATTCGTTTAGAGAATTATCATTACGCAGTTCAGGCGGGATTTTGTTTAGACAGTAGTTTGCAGGAAAGAGATCAATGCTTAAATAAAGTTGAAACAAGAATAAATCCTTTGTATAACTTATTTTACGGTCTAATAAAATAAATCTATGGAAAATCAAGAAAAGCCCACAATTACAATATCCCAACTGCAAAGAGAATTTGTAACTCTAGCGGGAAAAGTGACAATCGCCCTATTTCCTATTTTTGTGTACTCTATAGTTCAGTTAATTCGTTTTGGTAATCAAGCAGATTACTTATTACTTTTAATCGGCTGTATTTTATCCGCTGTGGCGATTATGGGTTATGTTATTAATGAATTAACTAATGGTGTAAAAGAGAAAAAGAGCTTTTTAGCCATGGTTTTGGCTTTTGGCGGATTAATACCATGGGTATTTGGAACTTATATTGTTTTCGTTAGCGGTTTTTGGTCGTTAAAAGATTTAGCTATCGGATTTTCCATTATCATAATTCTTAAATCACTAATTTTTATTTTCTTGGGTTATATTGTCGTATCTAATTTTTATAAAATTACAGAGATAGGAAAACATATAAGTGGCGGGGCGTTTAACATTGAGGATAAATAAATATGAGTGAAAAAAATCTATTGTAAGCATATGAGGCTACAGAGAAAATTGGTAAAGTTACTCCAAGATTATTATGAAGATAGTGGCTTGACTCCCACTCGTGAGGAGTTTTTAAATCGTGTCCTTTTGCGAAGAGGAATAATATTGAACTATGTTTTCGTCAAAAAGGATAAATTAGAGCGAAAATTTGATGACGCTCTCGGGGATAGTATAGAAGGGCCTTTAAAATATATCGGTTATGCTGATCCCGATAAAAGAACAAAACTCAAAGTTACTTTAGAGGGGAGAGATTTCATAGGTTTTGGTGGTCTATTTCAGGAATTTTTTAAAAGGCGTGATAAATTAGCAATGTTTTTATTTGGTAGTGGGGCGGGCATTGTAGGTACAATTGTAATATGGATCTTTACTGCCTTGTGAAAATTTATTCACTAAAATTTTCTATAAAAAACAGAGAATTCGATAAAATAAATTATGTGGATTATAATAAAAATTATTATCGAAATCATTTTAGGATTTATTTTACTACTGGTTAGCTATAGTTTTTGGAATTGCATTAAATCTCCGAAATTTTTAGCAAAAACTTTAGGTGATTATGACGAATTAAAAAAGTTTTTTTATCATCTTGGAAAAGAAAAAATTGAACAGGAAAGTGAAAAAATAAATCCCATTGATAATAAATTTGGATTTCCAGCAAATATCGCTTTATGGATCAAAGCAAGTATATCGGCGTTCGATAAAACGCGTAATGTGTTGTTAATTGTAGTAATAGGAATTTTTATCGGGAGTTATTTTTTGGGATATATTTTTCTTTTAATCAATGCCGCCTTATTTTTCATGATGGCTTTTCCAAGTATTTCTGCCAGTGCTAAAAATAATGTAATTACTGATATCCATACGATAATGCTTAATATTTACAAGTGGAATAAAATTAATCGGGTGGAATGTGAACATTTTTGCAATACAGAACAGCCAAAAATTTTGAAAAATATTTATAAAGTAATAACCGAAGAATAAAAAAAATTGCGGCGGCGGAAAGCGAGGGCGGGCAAAAATTCCTTCCCCCCAACCCCCTTCCCCCGCACCAGAACAAGTTCGGTACGGGACTTCGCTTTTTGCCCGCCCGACTTGTCCCGCCGAAGTTTTAACGCAGGCGGCGCGTAATTTTTTAGAAATCGTCGGCGGGATTTTCCTGAAAATGAGTTCTAACTTTATCTAAAATTGACCACCAATAAAAAAACAACTCAACAAGTGAGTTATTTTTTTATTTATAAATCAGAGAATCGAACTCCAAAGGAGGGGTCGGGAGGATTGGATATCCTCCCGCGTAGGAAATTATTCAAAACAGAGGGTTTTGAAAGAGCGCGATTGTATCGCGCGACGAGTTCTATCGAAGCGGATTCTCCCCGGGTCCACTATTAAAAAAAGAAGAAACAATCCAGAGTTGGGTTGTTTTTTTGTTATTATTAATTCTCAACACAGGCTCATACAAAAGGCTTTATTTGTTCAAGCCACTGAACATAGTTTACAGTCTATTAATTGATTTTTTGCC
>CAYOIH010000042.1:0-4402 GCA_964404005.1 uncultured Candidatus Saccharibacteria bacterium | reverse complement strand
GAGGCAAAAAATCAATTAATAGACTGTAAACTATGTTCAGTGGCTTGAACATTAACCTGTGGATAACTCTTGACACGAAGGGCACAATGGATTAAGATAGAAACATAATTAATAATCCGCAGACAGCAGGTTCCTGAGCCTTCGCGAAGGGTTAAATCCTGCCGAGGAAAAAATTACAGACGTTCGACGTCCGTAAATTCTCTTGTCTGCATTAAAGCAGATTTTTTATTATGGCGCTTACAAAAATACAAAAAACAAAGCAAATAGAAAGCGTAAAAGAAAAGATTGCAAAAGGACCCAAGGGGTACCCTTCAGTTGTTTTCGTTGATTTTGCAAAGGTTCCGTCAAAAGATATGTTTAGTTTGAGAAAAACATTGAAAGAGGCGGGATGCGGCCTGAAAGTTGCTAAAAAAACATTAGTAAGGATTGCTTTTGGGCAGTCCGGAGTTTCTTTTTGGAATAAAATAAAAGAAGCTATTCCCGGACAGCTAGCATTGGTTTTTGGAAGACCCGCGAACGGCGGGTACCCCGATGAAATAGCGCCGGCAAGAATCGCAAACACTTTCGCAAAAACACAGGAAAATTTGAAAATATTGGGAGGAATTTTTGAAAGCAGATTCATTGATAAAGAAAGGGTGTCGGTGTTAGCCAACATCCCGCCAAGAAACGAATTATTGGGCAGATTGGTCGGCTCTATTTACAGCCCAGTTTCAGGTTTTGCAAGAGTTTTGGATAAAATCAGACAAAGCAAAGAGGCAGTTTAAAATATAAATTATTAATTTAAAATAAAAAATATGGCAGAAGACAAAGTGGTCGTAGACCAAACAAAAATACCCGCCGAAAGTCCTGCGGACAATCAGGCGGGCAAGGACGTGCAAGTTCCGGAAAAATTTCAGAAACTTGTTGGAGAAATAGAAAAAATGCCGGTTGTAGAATTAGCAGAATTAGTAAAGGTGTTAGAAGCCAAATTTGGCGTTTCAGCAGCCGCTCCAGTAGCAGTTGCAGCAGCAGCCGCAGCTCCGGTTGAGGAAAAAACATCCTTCAACGTTGAATTGAAAGAAGTCGGAGCCCAAAAAATAGAAGTTATTAAGGTTGTCAGGGATGTAACTGCAAAGGGATTGAAGGAGTCAAAAGATTTGGTTGACGCAGCAGCAGCCGGCACAGCCCAAATGGTTAAAGAAGGAGTAAAGAAAGAAGAGGCCGACGAAATTGCAAAAAAATTCACAACTGCCGGCGCTAAAGTTGAGATTAAATAACATTTGTTATTTAATCGAAATCCTGAGCTTGTCGAAGGATTGAAATTAAACAAAAAATAGGGGATTAATCCCCTATTTTTTGTTACGGCGTTTTATTTTTATCAAACCCTTGGCAAACACCAAAATATATATATGATAAAGTCGTAGCACCTTGTAATTGTTATGTACCGTTAGACCAAGTGTGTCTAAGGACAAACCATCGAAGAAGGGAAGGATGAAGAAATGGAAAGAACAACGAAGAAATTCAGCAGCAACAAAGCCTTGTCCGCAGTCGTCATTTTCACGGCAGTTTCGGCTCTCACGTTTTTGACAGCCTGCGAGAAAAAGGAGGAGGCTGCCAAATCCACAACTGTTTTGGCAAAGCCCACCTCCATCGACCAGCAGGTCGACAACGTGGCAAAGGAGGTTAAGGAAACTCCTGCCGCTTACCAGGATTTCCTGCAGCAGATGATTGATGTTGCTTGCAGAAATAACCCTGGTCTGGCGTTGCAAGTGGAACAGTACGCAACCGAAGAAGCAAAACAGCAGATAACAGAATTGGTCAAGGATGCCAGAAAAGCGTCTGCTGCTACCAAGCAATACGAAGACCAGCTCAAGACCAAAGCGCAGTCTGCCAATCTTCTGGGCCAGCAGCTCGCTGATCTTCGCCAAGAGAATGCGAGGCTGGGTGAGGCAAAGAATGTCAACGTAAAGAAGATTGACGATCAGGGGGCAGAGATAGCCTCACTTACGAGCAAGGTCTCCGGGTTGCAAACGCAGTTGGCAAACGCAAAGAAGTGGGACGACAAAACACAGGGCCTCTTCGCCACGGAACCTTTACATGACAAGGATAACAATAAAGGAAGTGTCGTGTACCGACCAGTGTACTGTCTACCTTCTTCCGGGAAATTACTCAAAAACTGACCAAACCAGCCTTGTCAAGGGTGAGACGATCAAAGCAAAATTTGCTGCGGTTATTATAACCGACAAACATAAAGAGCACACCCGTGCTCTTTTTTTTATCCTCGGAAACCTTGACAAAAGCAGGAATATATATATGATAAAACCGTAGCACCTTGTAATTATTATTCGCCGTGAAACTATGTGTTCTACGGACAGCCTAGTAAAGAAAGACAAAGGAGAAAGACAATGTTTCCGAAAACTAAAAAAGAAAACGGCAACAAGCTCGTGTCCGTCATACTCGCTATTGCAACGATCTCTGCACTTTTGTTTCTGACTGCGTGCGAGAAGAAGGAAAAGGCTGTTCCGTCTTACGAGCAGGGCTTTACCAAGGGCGTTCAGTCCGTAAAGCCCATTTCCATCAACCAGCAGGCAGAAAACGTGGCAAAGATGGTGAAGGAAAACCCGATCGCTTACCAAGAGTTCTTGCAGAAGATGGTTGACATTGCCTGCCGGAACAATCCCGGCTTGGCTTTGCAGGTTGAGCAGTACGCCAGCGCCAAAACGAAACGTCAAATGGAACAACTTCTCGAAGATGCCAGCGTGCAAAAGCTTGCCGAGCAGAAAAGCAAGATAGATTCTCTTAATGACTGGGTTTCTATCTCGCGGATGGATCTCGCCGATATGCAAAAGCAGATTGTCGGCCTCCGGCAAGAGAACGCTTCGCTTAAAACAACGAACGCGGTTATTGCCCCGCTTCAGGAGCAGGCTGGAAAATCAGATAAATTGATATTAGCCCTACGTAAAGAGCTAGCGGATGCCGATAGTAAATATAATAAGTTGGCGAAACTTCTTGGCAAGGATCCGAAAGACGGCGTGCCCGTTTTGCTTACTAATAAGTGGGTTGCCGACGAAGCCGTCCTAGAGATATTTAATAAGGATGCGGGAAAAGAAAAGCCAGCGGTGTTCCTTTTACAACCGAATAGAAGTGTTATCGCACATACTCTTCCGGGAAATTACATTTATAATATTTATAGTCTTAAATATAGATATAATCTCCCGCCCGACCGTATTCTCTGGCAAGGGCAACTCGAAATAGCGGTCACAGACGATGTTTCATATTGTGCTCCTGGAGGTGGCAAGTATAATGGGCACATAGAGATAAATAAATAAACAGCGCTTTAGCATAGAGAGCACACCCGTGCTCTTTTTTTTATCCTCGTAAACCTTGACAAACACCAAAATATATATATGATAAAGTCGTAGCACCTTGTAATTATTATTCGTCGTGAAACTATGTGTTCTACGGACAGCCCAGTAAAGAAAGAAGGAGAAAGACAATGTTTCCGAAAACGAAAAAAGAAAACGGTTTTACGATTGCTGAACTGCTTGTCGTCGTCGGTGTTATTAGTGTTATTCTTTGTATCGTTGTTGGCGCGCGTTACAATACGGCGCACAAACAGGAACAGGGGAATCTTAAAGACAAAGCAGCTTCTTCCAAGGAAGGATCCGGCAAGGGCACCCAATCGGTCACCATCAACCAGCAAGCCGACAATGTTGCAAAGATGGTGAAGGAAAACCCGATCGCTTACCAAGAGTTCTTGCAGAAGATGGTTGACATTGCCTGCCGGAACAATCCCGGCTTGGCTTTACAGATAGAGCAGTACGCCACCGTGGAAACGCAACGCCGGATGGAACAGCTCAGCAAGGACGCCAGCGTGGCAAAACTCACTGAGCAGAAAGCCGAGATCGACGCTCTTACCGTGCAAGTTGGCAAGCTGAAGGTAGAGAAGGAGGGGTTAGCCACAAAATTAGCTTCAGCTAATAGTGAATATAACAATCTTAGGAAATCCATCAGTAAGGATCCGAAAGATGGCGTGCCAGTTCTGACAACTAGCACCTGGTTGACGCAGTGGGCTCATATAAAGATATTTAAGGTGGGGAAAACAAATGCTGATCCATGGGAATTCTCTGTAGGTCCAGGCAAGACGATCGTTCATCTTCCCCCGGGAAATTACGTATACGATATCTATGCGATTTATGAAGCCGGCGATTCAAAAAGAACTAAAACAAATAAGTTATTCAAGGGGCAGTTGTATATGACGGTTGATGATAAGCCATCTTACGGAGCCTCTGGAGACGGATATTACTACGGTCACATAGAGATTGGCACATAGAAGCAATATTTTCCTATAGAGCACACCCGTGCTCTTTTTTTGTTCAAGCCACTGAACATAGTTTACAGTCTATTAATTGATTTTTTGCCT
>CAYOIH010000041.1:0-4703 GCA_964404005.1 uncultured Candidatus Saccharibacteria bacterium | reverse complement strand
TATGGATTTTTAGAAAACCGATCAAAGAACTAATTTTTAACATTGCAGATTTTTCAATAACGAAAGACGGGTTATCGGCGAGAATCGCGAGGCCAGCGGCTAAAATCTCAAACAATAAAATAACGGTGGCGGTCAAACCTGAAAATCCGAGTGAAGATTATTTTCTGGAAAATAAAGAAGGCGAAGTTTCTTTTGACTATTCGAACAATAACGGCGTTTATACCATTGGAAAAGACGATTATCGGTTTGATACGCAATGGTCAAAAGCGAGCAAAGAATATATTCATTTTTATAACGATCAACCAACAATAAAATCAGTGTGCCTCGTAAAAGACGTTTCCGATTTAGATAAAGTTCAACCCGGAAAATATGATTCGTCTTCTCGTGCTAGAACCGCAGGAATAGGTCAAATTGCAGTGTTCGAAAACAATAACGGTAAATTTCTTGCAATTAAGATATTAGGAATTGAAGATGATTCGCGGGGAGATGATTCTGACGAATTACATTTAAAATATAAAGTATTAGATTAAAAACTTACAAAAATAATATGAAAACAACTTTAAAAACCAACATCGCCATCAAAGATATTTGCGAAGGGTTCGTCTATAACGAGCTGGAAGGCAAGGGGCTTTTCGGCTTGTCTGGCAAGCTCACTATTCAGCCGGAATATCAACGTAACTATATCTATGCATCTGACGGCGGGAAAAGAGAAGTTGCCGTTATTGATTCACTACTCAAGGGCTACCCAATAGGTTTGATTTATTTTAATAAAGTTTCTGAAAACAATCTGGAAGTTTTGGACGGTCAACAGCGCATCACCAGTGTTGGACGTTTTGTGACTGACAAATTTGCCATCAAAGATGAAGGCGGGATGGAGCAATATTTTGGCGGTATGGCAAAAGACAAGAAGGACAAGATTTTGGAAGCAAAACTGCTTATTTATGAATGTGAAGGTACTGAAAGCCAAATAAAAGAGTGGTTCAAGACAATTAATATTGCTGGAGTTCCGCTCGTCCCCCAAGAATTGTTAAATGCGATTTATTCCGGACCATTTGTTACGCTGGGTAAAGAGGAGTTCAGTAATAGCCAAAATGCCAATATTCAAAAGTGGAGTGCGTACATAAAGGGCAGTGCAAATCGGCAGGCATTTTTTGAGAGAGCTCTAGACTGGGCGAGTAAAGGGAATATTGATGAATACATGAGTAGTCATCGCAACGATAAGAATATCAATGAGTTAAAAAAACATTTCAACAGTGTGATCGATTGGATCTCTAGTGTATTTACTGATGTAGAAAGCGAGATGTGCGGACTTGAGTGGGGGCGAATGTATGAGCAGTATCACAAGAAAGCTTATGATCCTAAGAAAGTTTCAGCCGAAGCGCGTAAGCTCTATGGTGACCCGTATATTAAAAACCGCAAAGGTATTTTTGAGTTTATTCTAGGTGGTTCTGCGGATACAAAATTGCTTGAAGTCCGAATTTTTGATGAAGCAACTAAAAAATCTGTTTATGCTTCACAGACTAAAAAAGCGGAATCTAAAGGTAAATCAAATTGTCCACATTGTGCTATTGGGCACGATGCCAACAAGGGTAAGATTTGGAAATTTGATGAAATGGATGCCGACCACGTAGCGGCATGGAGTAAGGGCGGAAAAACAGTCGCCAAGAATTGTGAGATGCTGTGCAAAACACATAATCGCGCAAAAGGAAATCGATAAAATATAAATTAAATGTTTGCGTGGCTTAAAAATAAATTTAACTATTGGCTATCCGAAAGATTGTCCAGAACATTTCAAGGGTTGCATACACAGAGATTAAAAGAGGTGACAAAAAATCTTCCTCAAGAGTTATTTGAAATAAACAACGTTTTATCAGTTTTAAATAATAATAATTGGGCGGTCTATCACCTTTTCAAGAAAACAAGAAATAGCAAGCAATATGCTAACGCATTTCTCTATTTTTTTTATTTTTTTGAGTTGAACCTTAAACACCTTATTATATCAGAAATGCATACCAGAAACGTGAGTGCCATGCTTTTATCTGGTGAAAACAACTCAAATTTTTTTCAGGTTTATGAAAAGGAAAAATTACTAAAAATTTTAGATCTTGGACCAACTGGAAAAGTGATCGATAAATATCTTGTTATTTTTCCGCAAACCAATATAAAAAATGACCTTCGTAAAATAAATTCTGAAAGAACCTATATAATCCATAATATGCTCAAAAAGGAAATGAGCGAGGATGATGTTAAGCAGTGCTTCGAAGGTTTTTTTCAAAAATGCAAAGTTGAGATCGGAAATACCATGAAAGAATTAGACGATATTTTAGCAAAGAGGCCCCAAAAGATTTTAGATAATATCCCGGAAAATTTAAAATCAAATGGTTTAAAGAATGAAAATAGCTAAAAAAATAAATGGTCGAAACAAATTTAAATTCAATAAATTTTAATTTTAGCGAAGAGGATAAAAAACTTTTCAGTGATGACCAGAAGCGATACTGGGAAAATATTTCAAAATTTTACCAAAAGCTAAAAATACGCTGCTTGCCGGAAATAAAAATTCCAATCTCGGCTTCGCATAAGGAATGGATTACAGCAAGAGTTAATTTGCACGTAACAACCTCCTTGATGAGGTTGCTTTATCTTACTGAAGGTTTCTGCGCGGTTTCCGAAAATTTTAATGCTGTTGCATCCGCGGTATTTATAAAGGCGATGATCGAAGTTCCGCTACATTTAGGTTATATAGTCTGGATTTTAGCAGAACATAATGATTTCGAAAGCATACGGACTGAATTGTTCAAGCTTTCCTTTGGCAATCGCGACAAAGGAGTTGGACTTACCGTTAGCAGTAAAATTTCGCAAAAAGATTTATATACCCGCTCAGACGAAATGATTAAAAAATTTTTCAAAGATCAGCCTTCAGCAATAAATATATTTGAAACGCTTTATAAAGAAGCGAATGCCACGGGACACCATAATTTTGAGGGAAGAAATTTACTTTGCGGCGTGCAGAATGACGACACATGGCATGCGAAGGATAGGAAAGAATGGTTTGTGTTTATCAGTAATAATATTTTTCAATTTTTCATGCATTGCGATGCAATTTTTGGGATGTCGGACATTCTTTTAAAAGCTACAGACCATTATTTGAACCAATTACCAGAAAATTTTCAAAAAACGTAAAATAATTGATGGACGATTTATAGTTCTATAAGGGATTTTGAGCAATTTTTAGGGGTTTTGTGAGAGTTTTAAGGGAAAAGACGGGCATTTGCTCGTCTTCTGGCGTTTTGGAGCCCGGATGGTTGTAAATCAGCCCGTTTTATGCCAGCATAAAGGCGAAGACTATGCCAAAAGACGCTCTAGACATTGAGGCTGAGCAAAAGTTAAGGGAAAACATCAGCCCAAAGATAAGGCAAAAAATTGAGGTTTTGGAAGCAATGCCCGACTTTTTGGATGATATTGGAAAACTGCGTGAAAAACACGCGGATCTGATTGAAGTTTTTAACACAAACCTTGGAAAAAACTGGCAGAAATTTGATGAAATGTTGGCCAGCGCCGGGATATGGAACAAAATAAGGACGGGAGAATTAACGCCAGAAAATCCAGCTGATATTTCCACCCTGCTCACACCAAAAGATTTAAAAGAATTTGGCGCATTAGATTTTGCGGCGTATGAGCCGCTTGAGGATAAGAATTTCTGCAAAGATGCAATTGAGCTGTGTCAAAAATATGAATGTCTGCCCATTTCCTACTGGAAGCAGCCGATGCAAATTTACATTGCCACCGGGCAACTTTATTCTCCACACAGCTGGTTTGGCGTGGGCCTGGCGAACCACACAGCAATAAAAGATATGGACGATATTTTGAAACTGCCAAAAGATTTGAATTTTGGAATCAAAATTGAGGACAATAAAGAAACAAAAGAGCCAGAGCTGTTTGTGCAGATTTTTGAAAACACATCTCTGCGGGATTTGGAAAATAACTGGCATATTGTCGCCAAACAGCAGAAAAAGCTAAAATATCAAAAGGGCGTTGGAAAGAAATTTTACCCGCTTAAGAATTTAGACAAAGCCAAAAAGATAAAAGAGCTGCGCGAGCAAGGGAAGTCCGACTGGGAAATACAAGAGGAAATCTACGGCGAAGCCGGCGATTTGGATTTCGGAAAAGTTGAAAACAAACGGAAGGGCTTGGTAAAACAGATTAGGAATTTTTACAAGAAAATCATCGGATAGAGATACGACGGCGTATCTCTGAACCTAAATAAAACTCGTCTTTGCTATCATTGAACCATAAATAATATTTATGGTTTTTTTATGGAAATTTCAGACGAGGTAATAAAACAATTAAAGGAAATTTACAGAAAGGAATTTTACGAGGACGTTGATGACAGGATAGCTCGCATAATGGCGAGGCGTCTTTTTGATTTATACATGGCCGTGTACGGTCCGCAAATTGAAAAACATGACAAATGAAAAACTTTAACCTAAAAAACGAAAGCGGAGATAAAAAGTATTTCACGCAGATTCCGAATATGATTGTTAATCATTCAACTGCGTATGAGCAGTCGCTTTATCTGATAATGAAAAGACTGGCCGGCGAAGGCGGACAATGTTTTGCATCGATGAATTTTCTGGCAAAGAAAATGGGCGTTGATAAAAAAAGCGTCTCTAAAACAATAACCAAACTTTTGGCGAGAAAATGGA
>CAYOIH010000040.1:0-4810 GCA_964404005.1 uncultured Candidatus Saccharibacteria bacterium | reverse complement strand
TTTAATTATATACTCCCAAAAATAAAACACAACAGAGAAGACAGGGTCAACAGTGGATAACTCCGTCACAACCAATTTTCAATTATCAATTCCCAATTATCAATAAATTATCAACCAGCTAATTTTCAACTGGCTTTGCTTTACTGCTTCTGATTATTTTAGAAAATATCAATAATAATTCCTGCGCCTCTTGCCACAATTTTCTTATTTCGTCTTTTCTATCTGAATTAGCTCTTGCAAGCAACCTCAACCAATGCCTAGTTTCTTTTATTTCCTTTTTAGAAATGCCGATTTTATGAATAAAATCTTTTTTACTTTCTGCCTCGGTTGCTTCACAATAATTTGCGCCGACAGAACCGCCCGAACCTACTAATTGGCTGATAATTCTGCTATTTACTGAATCACATTTTATTTTTCTTACCAAATCAATAATGTTCTCAGCAAAAACTATTGTCCTTTCTTCTAGGTCAAATTCTTGATGTTGCGCCATAATTGATAATTTTTAAATTTAAAAATTGATTGAAAATTGTAAATTGAAAATTGATAATTCGCTAATGGTTCACCGCTGTAAATACAACTTTTCCTGCGCAGGAACTTCCTACTCCAGATGAAGGCAATCCCATGCCCCAATATATAACTCCCGTTGAAGAGACACCTTGCGGTATATCCACGGTAACTGTGTTTGGCGAAGCATCAGAAGGAAGCGTTGTTTTAGATGTGTAGGAAACACCTTCGGTAGTAGAATATCTTTCGTTAGTTACGGTTACGCTTCCTATGGCGCAAACCAATGCCTTCCCGTCATCGCTTACGCTTCCATAACCGCCAACCTGAATATCTATGGACCGGTTTCCTGTATTAGTTATTGTGGTTGTTGTGTCGCTTGTTCCGGTGTCAGCTCCCAAGGCCAACGAACCGTAAACTATTGATGTTGTTACGTCATGAGCGGTTAAACTATCCATTTCAATGGTATCTGTATCAGCAGTTCCTGCTCCCACAGTATCTGTCGGCGTCATCTGGCAAACCCAGTTTTCTGTCGGATAGGACGATGTATCGTCAGTCGGGTCGGCGTAAAAATAAACAGGAAAAGTACAGGTATAGGTTTCTGTATTTTCAGAACCGCCCGATGGAATACAATTGCTGTCTCCGGTTAAAGTATAGTGGTTTGCATTATTATCTCCGGCGCCAGCCCCAACTCCGCTTCTATAAAGTTTTGCTGTAACACTTGTAATATCCGCATAACCGTTTAAATCTGTCACAGTTCCGGCGCAAACCACATTATGTGTTGTTCCTTCTGTTAAAATTACATCTGTTGCGACTCCATCAATTAAAACGCTCGAAGCAACTGGCAAAACATTAAACAACCAGCCCAGGTTGTTGCCCCCGTCAACGCAGTTCTGTTGTTGTATGGGTTGGGCGGCGCCATTGGACGCGTCGTTGTCGTAAGGAGTTACATACTGGAAATATCCGTTGCTGTGATTGTCTAAAACTGCAGCAATATCCACGCGGGCGCGATGAGCTTTGGAGCCATCACTGCCCGCCTCATCGGATTTAAGTAAAATATTATGTCCACTGGCGCCCTCCAATTTCAATGTGCCTGATATGGTGGTGGTGCTGGCCTGCGGGAAAACAATCACTTGGTCAGCAGTAATTGCCGTAAGATTGTAAAATGTGTTGGCGCTGGTGCCACCGATGGTTGGCGTGGCGCCGGTTAGGGTAACAGTGCCAGAACTATTAGTGAATGTCGCGCCGTTGTTAGTCCAGTTTCCGCTGTTATTTAAATTCGCTCCGGCGGTAAAAGTGCCCGCGGTTAACAAAACACTGCTTGCAGTCATTGTTGCCGGAGCGGTAAATTTGCCGGCTGTCAGCGTGAAACTTCCGGTGGTCAGCGGTGTATCAGCCACCGTAAACGAAGTAACGCCATTATTGTTTACAACCATATTCGGCATCGTGGCGCCGGCGGTAGTCAGGGTCGGTGTGCCAGTGGTTCCTGTGAAATTCACCGTTGCCGAAGTGTTGCTCACTGCTATTCCGGTGAAGTTTGCCGAGCCTGTGATGCTGGTGTTTGATGTTCCGAAGTCAATGGCATCGTTCAGGTTCGCCGCGTTGCCCTGAACGATGGAGGCGATAGTGTGAGTGCCGGAGCCGAGATTGAGGACACCAGAAGTAGAATAAATAGCAACTCCAATAGTGTGCCCGATAACGACTGCTCCGGCATTCATATTTCCTGCAAGTGTTAAGGTGGCTTTATTTGTACCACTATCACCCAAGATGCGTAACGTTCCACATTGAATACTTCCGCTTTGCGTCCACACATCGTCACTACTTTGCATACGAAGCTCCACAGTTCCTACTTGAATCGGATTAGAGTTGGACCGTGAGCTAAAGGCTGAAACCAAAACATATCCGGTTGTAGCTGACCACGTACCTTGAAGACTTAGCTGATCATTGCTAGCATTCCAACTCTGAAAATAGTTACTACCGAGATTCACCGTAGCGTCCGTAGGAACGGTTATACTTTTAGCGACTGCTCTAGTGCTTAACGTAATTATTGCTCCGCTGGCAGCTTGATAGTTTTGTATATAAGTAGCACCGGTATTCCACCCCAAATTCCCAGTGCCTTGTGTCCACGCCCCTGTATGCGAGTTGGTTCCGCTGGAGTAAGTCAGGTTGCCGTTAACTGCCATCGCGCCAGAGCCGGTGAACGTGCCACCGCTCATCGTGAAGCCACCGGTAGTAATTGCCTGTGTTGAGCCGGCCAGCGTGCCAGCAGCAAGAGTTATGCCAGTACAGGCAGGGTCAGCGGGCAGGGTGAATGTTCCGCCCGTGCCGTTTATTTTTAATATCGCATTGGTATATGTCCAAGATTTAATGGCGCGAGAACCAGCAGTGGCGTTGTACTCAACTGTGGAACCTACGCCGTTAGTTGGCGCGTTGGTGACCGTCTGGTCGCCGTACAATTTTAAAGTGCCGTTGTTGGCGAAACTTGTTGAGCCGGCTAAAGTCAAATTAAATGTTGAAAGGTCAAGTGTTGCGCCGGAAGAGATAGTAGTTGTGGCTGATTTAAATGAGTCTGCAACACCGTTTTGTAAAGTTCCGGCACTTATTATTGTATCGCCGGTGTAAGTGTTGACGCCAGAAAGTATAAGCGTACCGCTTCCCTGTTTAGTTAAAGCTCCACTCGTTCCACTCATTATCCCCGAATATGTGGTGTTGGCGTTGTTTCCTCCTGCCTGCAAGGTAATGGCAGTACTGCCGGTGTCTGCCAGTACAAAGTTGCTTGCTCCGGACAAACCGCCGATAGTAAAAGTACCTATTGATGTGCCAAATTTCAGCCCATTAGCGACGCTTACAGTAACAGTGCTGTATTGAGCCGCGAGAGCGTTGCTGAGCCGTAGAAAATTAGTGCTTGTTGTTCCGGTGATTGTAGTGGCACCCGTGTAGGTATTGGCGCCGGAGAGTATAAGAGTACTATTATTTCCTGCGAGAGTAAGGGTATAACCACTTCCGCTATCACCAATAGCGCCACCTACTGTGAGAGTGCCCCAAACCATGGTTATTTGAATGTTGCCACCAAGTGTTACTGCTCCGGTGCCTAAACCCACGGTGCTATTGCTACAAGTAAAATTACCGTTCCAATTCTGAATGTTGTTAGTAGTAATGGTAGTACTATTAGAGCTACCTATCCCTCCGCCGTTTATGGTTAATGTGCCCGTTCCTAATGCCGTGGCAGAGTTTATATAAAGCCCGCCTGCATTCAAAGTTACTCCGCCCGAAGCAGCAGTGTTGTCGCCCGATAAGGTAAGACTGAAAGTTGATACGGGTGTTACAGTTGTGAGGCCGGTGTAGGTATTGTTACCAGAAAGCACAACAACACCACCATATCCAACCGTGGTAAATGTAAGTGTATAACTATTTCCATTGTCTCCGATTGCTCCACCTATCGTTAAAGTACTATAGAAGGAGCTCGTTGTTACCTGTCGATTACCGCTAAGTGTTACTGCTCCCGTGCCGAGGTTTAAGGCAGTACCTTGATAGAGAGTAAAATCACCGTTCCATGCTTGGATATTGTTTTCTGTGTTGGTAATTGTGCCACCAGAGGTATTGCTAATTGTCCCACCATTGATAGTGAAAGTGCCTGTACCCAATGCTGTGGCAGAGTTAATATTGAGAGTGGCACCGGAATTTAATGTGACTCCGCCGGAGGCAGCGCTGTTATCGCCTGCGAGCGTAAGAACGCCCGCTGAAACAGTGGTAAGACCTGTGTAGGTGTTAGCACCATTTAAAATAAGATTCCTATGCCCTGCTTTAGTGAGAGTATATCCATTTCCGCCGTCTCCAATAGCGCCGCCTATTGTAAAAACATTCGAACCAGAGCCAGTTGCAGTAGTTACCTGTATATTACCGCCAAGTGTTACCGCTCCCGTGCCAAGGTTTAAGGCAACGGCCCATGTCGAAATACTAAAGGTAAAATCACTATTCCATGCCTGCGCATTGTTTTTTGTATTGGTAATCGAACCTCCGCTTGTATTACTAATTGTTCCACCATTTATAGTGAGTGTACCGGTACCTAATGCCGTAGCCGAATTAACGTTGAGAGTGCCTGCGGTAAGAGTCACCCCGCCTGAGGCGGCAGTGTTGTCGCCCGATAGCGTAAGTGTGCCAGCTGATATTGTGGTAAGGCCCGTGTAAGTGTTGGCGCCAGATAATGTAAGGTCGCTGGAGCCTGCCTTAGTAAGGGTATAGGCATTTCCGCCATCTCCAATAGCGCCACCGAATATAAATCCGCTGCTGCTTGCTGTAATTGTGCGGT
>CAYOIH010000039.1:0-6494 GCA_964404005.1 uncultured Candidatus Saccharibacteria bacterium | reverse complement strand
TGAAGAAGCTAAAATACAATTAATAGACTGTAAATTATGTTCCGTAGCTTGAACATAAAAAGCCTCCTGATTGATGGATTTACGCGAGTAGTCATCCCCCACTTTCATAATAGAATTTTCAGAACCCTTTATCTTTTTAAAATATTAGTATATAATAGACTTGTTTATTTTTCGCACATAGATTATGGAAGACGATAAAGATAAAAAATCTATTTATCAGGAGAGAGAAAAGTACCGCCATAAGGCGTTTTTTATGATGTTAGAGGTTGGAGCAATTCTTGCTATTCCCGCTTTTGTTGCGCTTTTTTTGGGGAAATATTTAGACCGAAATAGTAACGGAGACAACACATATAAAATAATACTGCTTGTTGTTGCCTTTTTTCTGTCTTGGGTAATCATCATAATAAAATATATTAAGCTTGATAAAAAATCGAAAGAAATAGATAAAAAAATACGGGAAATAAAGGAAAAAGAAAATGTCGATAATCCAAATAGCGGCCAATAGGCCCGCAATAAATTCCGATACAATTTTTAATATAGGCGGGTTTCCGGCCACTAATTCTTTTTTGATGACGTGTTTAATAACGGTAATAATCGCCGTGATTTCTTATTTCATTTATAAAAACATAAAAATTAAACCAAGACGATGGCAAAGCGCCGTGGAAATTGTTTACGAGGGTATGCATGGGTTGGTTGACCAAATTTCAGGAGACGCAAAAATAACAAAAAAAATATTTTATCTGATTGCCGCGCTCTTTGTTTTTATCGGCTTTTCAAATTTATTAGGATTATTTATTCCGTTTCTGGGAAGTTTTACTTATAAAGATATGGAAATTTTCCGCACACCAACAACTGATTTTAACACAACCCTGGCCTTGGCCTTATCAATGGTTTTACTGATTCAAGTGGCCAGCATTAAAAAATGGGGGCTTTTGAAACATTTATCAAATTATTTTAAATTTTATGAGATTATTAACGGGTTCAAAAAAGGAATCGGAGCGGGTTTTATGGGGATAGTTAATTTTGCAATTGGTTTGCTAGATATTGTTTCTGAGTTTGCAAGAATTGTTTCGCTTTCATTTCGTTTATTTGGCAACATGTTTGCAGGAGAAATGCTGGCAGTTGTATTATTGGGCTTTTTAGCCTATGTCCTCCCTGTCGGCTGGATGGTAATGAATATTTTTTCTGGTTTTATACAGGCAATGGTCTTCGGCTCCCTTACGGCTGCTTATTACAGTTTAGCCGTAAAGGGAGGAGAAGTTGAATAAAAATAAAAATATTATTAACAATAATAAATAAAAAAAACATGGATACAGAGTTAATTGAAGTTGCGCGTTTAATAGGAAAGGGCCTCTGCACGCTTACTATGGGCGGATCTGGAATTGGTGAGGGTTATTTAATTGGCAAGGCTCTAGAAGCCATCGGAAGAAACCCGGAAATGGAAGGAAGCATTTTTTCCAAAATGATTATCGGCGTTGCTATGGCCGAATCAACCGCCATTTACGCGCTCGTTGCGTTCTTCATTATATAAGACTATATAAGATTATAAACTTATGGACCTTGGTCAAATCTCGGCTAATCTTGGTTTTGATTGGCGGGTAGCTTTAGCTAACCTCGCCAACTTTTTGATTATTGTCTGGGTTTTAAAACGCTTTGCATTAAAGCCTATAGAAAAAATAATTAAAGAGCGGGAAGATAAGATAAAAAAAGGGATCGAGGATGCGGAAAAATCTTCTACCGAGCTTCAGATGGCAAAACAAACCGGCGAAAAAACAATTATGGAAGCGAGAAGTCAGGCAAATGTAATTATTGCTACGGCCCAAAAAGAATCGGAAAAAATTATTGTTGAAAGCAAAACTTTAAAAGAGGAGCAGGCAAAACAAATTGTGGCCGAAGCAAATAAAATAATCCAGCAAGAAAAACAAAAAATGCTCGTGGACCTGAAAAAGGAAGTGGCTAATTTAGTTATCGACGCCACAGAAAAATTTATCAAAGAAGACCTGACAAAAGAAAAGCAGGAGGAAATAATTAAAAAGCTGATTAAAGAGCAATGAAACGCAGCGCACAAAATTTAGCAAAAGCCCTGTTTATATTGACAGAAGAAAGCCCGCACAGCCACGAAAAAATTATAAACAGCTTTATTGCTTTCTGCAAAAAAAAGCACTTGGCATATTTACTACCGAGTTTTTTAAAATATTTTAAAATAGAGGCAAAAAGAAAAGAGGACACTAAAACTCTGAAAATTTTCAGCGCGATAAAACTTAGCGAAAACACAATAAAAGATATTCAAAAGTCGGCCAAAGCCGAATCCCCTGTTTCGATTGATGCGGTTGAAGACAAAAACATCGTTGCCGGATTTATTGCCTATTATCAAAACAGAATAATCGACGCCAGTTTAAAAAATAATTTACGACTGCTAAAAAATAAATTATATGAGTATTAATAAAATCGTTGACGAATTAAAAAAACAAATAGAAGGGTTTGAATCTTCTGCAACAACCAACGAGGTCGGTAAGGTTCTAGAAGTTGGAGACGGAATATGCCGATTAAGCGGCCTGGAAAATTGCCAATCTGCTGAAATGCTTTTATTCCCCAATGATGTTTATGGGCTGGCTTTAAACTTGGAAGAAGACGTTGTGGGAGCTGTAATTTTGGGCGAATCAAAGGGGATTAAAGAAGGAGACACCATTAAAAGAACAAAAAAAATTCTGTCTATTCCGGTCAGCAACGAATATATAGGAAGAGTTGTTGATCCATTGGGAAATCCAATCGACGGCAAGGGCAACATTAAGGCGGACAAAACTTATCCCATTGAAAAAATAGCACCAAGAGTTATAGAAAGAGAACCTGTCACCCAGCCAGTACACACGGGAATTAAAGCAATCGATTCTTCTATTCCCATTGGAAGAGGGCAAAGAGAACTAATTATCGGCGACAGACAGACGGGAAAAAGCGCAATAGCCATTGACACAATCATTAACCAAAAAAACGAAAACTTAATTTGTATCTATGTTGGTATTGGCCAAAAACAATCTAAAATAGCAAGCCTTGTTGCAAGACTGGAATCGGCCGGAGCAATGAAATATACAACTGTAGTTTTTGCCGGCGCCTCAGAGGCCGCGTCTTTGTCATACCTGGCCCCCTACTCTGGCGTAGCTTTGGCCGAATATTTTATGGACCAAGGAAAAGATGTGCTGATTATTTACGACGATTTATCAAAACACGCCTGGGCATATAGAGAAATTTCTTTGTTGTTAAGAAGACCACCAGGACGTGAAGCGTATCCTGGAGATATTTTTTATCTACACTCAAGACTTTTAGAAAGAGCTTGCCGAAGAAACAAGGAATCCGGCGGAGGATCTATTACTGCCCTTCCAATTATTGAAACACAAGCAGGAGACGTTTCGGCATACATTCCTACAAACGTTATCTCTATTACAGACGGTCAAATTTTCTTAGATACAAACTTGTTTAACAAAGGAAACAGGCCAGCTATTGATATGGGTCTTTCTGTTTCCCGCGTTGGTTCTTCGGCTCAAATAAAATCAATGAAAAAAGTTGCCGGAAGATTAAAACTAGATTTAGCTCAATTTAGAGAGCTAGAAGCCTTCACGCAATTTGCCAGCGACTTAGACCCTGCAACAAAGAAACAATTAGATAGAGGTGAAAGAATTATCGAAATTCTAAAACAACCGCAGTATTCTCCGTTACCAATTGCTAACCAAGTAACATCTATTTATGCGATAAACAATGGATATTTTGACGAAACGCCGGTTGAGAATGTGCAGGAAAAAGAAAAACGGCTCCACAAATTTATGGAGCAGAGTAAAAAACCCCTGCTAAAAATTATCAGTGAAGATTGGAATGAAAAGATTGAGGCTGACTTAAAAAAGGCTATGGAGGAGTTTAACATTCAGGACAAACAGTAAACTAAGGTAAATATATATACATGCCGAGAGTTTCAAAAACAATTAAAAGAAGGATCAAGTCTGTTGGCAATGCCCGCAATATTACCAAAGCTATGGAGCTTGTTGCGGCTGCCAAAATTAAGAGGGCTGTCAACAGCTTAATGGCCAGTCGTACTTATGGTAAACACGCCCGTGAGCTTTTAGCCGGTTTATCCAAAGAGAGGAACCTAAAGCATCCCCTACTTCTGGCGCCAAAAGGTAAAAAAGAATTACTGATTATTGTAGCTTCCAATAGGGGTTTATGCGCAAGCTATAACTCTAACGTTATAAAAGCATCTGTAGAATACATCAAAAAAAATGTAGACAAAGAAATTGACTTTATTGCCGTTGGACGAAAAGCAGAAACTATTATAAGACAATCTAAGGGAAAAGTGGTCGCTAGCTTTTTAAAATTACCCGACGCCCTGTACGCCGACGACATTATCCCCTTGTCTAAAATGGTAATTGATGAGTTTACCAAAAAAAATTACAGCAAAATATCCATAGCTTTCACCGATTTTATTTCTAGTTTAAAATATGAGGCTAGAGTTAGTTCACTTTTACCAATTACAAAAGAAAATTTAACAGAGATATTGGGAGATGACAAAAAAGAGAAACCAAAAACAGCGGAAGCCGTAATGATGTTTGAACCAGACGAAGAAAGAGTTTTAGACCTTGTGCTTCCCCGCTTAACTGAAGTAAGAATTTACCAATCTATTTTAGAAGCTAACGCATCAGAACACTCCGCCCGCATGATAGCAATGAAAAATGCGACCGATAATGCTGAGGAAATAAGCAAAGAATTAACACTTTATTATAACCAAGCCCGTCAGTCAGGCATCACCCAAGAGATTGCTGAAATCTCTAGCGGAAGTGAAGCTATGTCTGATGCCGGATAATTAATTTGAAAAAAGATTACACAAAATGGCACAAAATAAAGACGGATATTAATGATGTGGAAAAGCGAGCGTTTTTTCATGAGAGAGATATTTGGTTTTGCTATGTTGGAGCAAATGTCGGATTTGAGCAGGACGGCAACAAAGAAGAGTATTTAAGGCCTGTTTTGATTGTTAGAAAATTCAATAATGAGATATTCTGGGGTATTCCGCTTACAAAATCTGAAAAAAGAAAGGATAATAGGTATTATTATAGTTTTTCTTTTGTTAAGGGTATAATGAGCCTGGCTATTCTTTCGCAAATTAGATTGATAGACGCAAAAAGATTGGCACGGCAAGTGGGAACTATGGAAGAGGATGATTTTGAAAAACTAAAGAAAAAACTCAAGGAGCTTTTACCTTGAGTTTTCTATGTCATTTTATTTTTTCCTCTGTCTTGCGACAGAGTCGGGCCGAAGCCATTTGTATGTTAAGTATACACCCTTATCGCGCCCTGTCAAGAGTTTAGCCTGTTAATAAAATTATAAAATTATGCCAGGAGAAAACGAAAAAAGATATTCGGAAGATGAAACCAGAAATGAAGCGGAGATTTTGAGTAAAAAAGTTGAAAGCGGAGAAGCAAAAGATTACACCGAAGCCGAAAAACAAATTGAGCAGAAGTCAGAGCAAAACGAGAAAGTTGGATCGCTTTATAATCCAGAAAGAATCCGGCCGCTTAGAATTATTTCTGACGAACAGCTTGACTATCTTGCTGACCATAATGTATGGTCTTCCGAAGAATCTCAGAAAGAGTTTGATGAGCTTAATAAGTCCGATAATAAGACCTATATCTCTAAATCGCACCCATTTTTTCGAGGTAAGGATACTGAAGAACAGAAAAAAGGAAAGATTGTTGGGTGGATAGGCGACGGTCCAGAAGCGCTTCAAGCATTAAGAGATTATATCGCTTTTAAAAAGGGCACATTACATCCATCGCCCGAACAATTGGATAAAATAAAACACCAAGGTCCTTATGGTCATGGAGATAATTTGGCTAAAGCAATTTATGAGGAGATAGACTATGACGTCATTAAGAAAACCGAGCGAGAAAAAATGCCCTTAACGTCTTTTGCATTACGTTGCCCGGCAGCTTTTATAAATGGTACTCCAGGGGGTATAATGAATAAAATAGATTCTGGAGAATTCTCTATTGAAAATTTTGAACAAACATATGTTAAATTTTTAGAAGATTTCCTTGAAGTTGCTCCACGGTTACTAACTCTTCTAGCAAGAAATCCGGAGTGGGATATTCGCGAATTAGAAAAATATGTTCAAGATAAAAATATTCCAAACACCGAAGATGCTATTGAGCTAGGTGGAAATTGGAAGAAATTTAAACCATTAAATGATTTTGCCAGAGGTAAAGAAGGATGCTTACTACCTGAAAATGGAAAAGGGCAACTTACTACTTATATGAAAGCCATCGCCGAGATATATGCGGCGATTCGAGAATATCTTGATGACAAGGTTAAATATGAAAATGATAAAGAATAATTTTTATAAAAAATAAATAATATGAAAACAGACCAAAATATAGGTAAAATTACACAGGTTACGGGAAGCGTAGTTGTTGTTGATTTTGCCGACAAGCTCCCCTCTATATATAATGCTC
>CAYOIH010000038.1:0-7039 GCA_964404005.1 uncultured Candidatus Saccharibacteria bacterium | reverse complement strand
TGAAGAAGCTAAAATACAATTAATAGACTGTAAATTATGTTCCGTAGCTTGAACACTAATGCGTCCACTTTTCATAGCGCTTTTCTATGATGTCTTTTGATTTTTGGATTATATCGTGCTTTTTCTGTAAATCCGCCGGAACTATTTTTTTTGTTTTAATATAATAATCGTAAATTGCTTCAATCAAAGCATCCACAGCCAAAACAGAACAGTGATATTTTATTTTAGGCAAACCGCCCAAAGACTCTATAACATTATCCTTTGTGATTTTCAGCGCATCTTTTATTGTCTTTCCTTTTACCAAGTCTGTAATAATGGAGCTGGTTGAAATTGCCGCCACGCATCCAAAAGTTTCAAACTTTATATCCTTTATAAAATCTTCCTTTTGCTTGTTTTGAGAAACTTTAATATAAAGCCACATCACGTCTCCACAAACAATGTTGCCTACTTTGCCAATTCCATCGGCATTTTTTATTTTTCCGTAGTTATGGGGATTTTTGAATGTCGCCATAACTTTTGGAGTATACAAAGCCGAACAGATGTTATTATTTTTTTTCATAGATATGGCGAGCGATTACTTGTATGGTGATATTTTTCTTATTTTTTCTACTATGCCCGGCAAAACCTTAATCAGCTTATCAATTTCTTTTTCTGTTGTAAACCTTCCCAAAGAAACTCGCAAAGATCCGTGCGCTTCCTGTGGTTTTAACCCTGTTGCCAACAAAACTTCGCTTGGTTCTAATTTAAATGATGAACAGGCAGAACCGGTAGAACAAGCAATTCCTTCCAAGTCCAACCTCATAATTAAAGATTCCCCTTCAACAAACTCAAACCAAAAACTTACGTTATTTGCCAAACGCTTTGTTGGGTGCCCAGTCAAATGGGCGCCCTTTATTTTTAATACATTTTTTATCAACTTATCACGCAATTTGATTAAACGCGCATTTTCCCCGCCCAAACTCGCCCTTGGCGAGATTGGGGCGGGCCCGTCAAAATACCCTTGGCTTTTGTCGGGTTTCTTACAAATTTCAACTGCCTTGGCAAAGCCAACAATTGCCGGAACATTTACTGTTGAACCTCTTAATCCATTTTCTTGTCCTCCGCCATGCAAAATTGGGTCTATTTTAACTCCGCTTCTTATATATAGAAGGCCCGCGCCCTTTGGCCCATAGATTTTATGAGAGCTTGCGGTCAATAAATCGATATTCATTTTTTTAACGTTAATCAAAATTTTACCAAACGACTGCGAAGCGTCTGTATGAAAATATACTCCTTTTTCTCTGCAAATTTTTCCAATTTCAGCAATCGGCTCGATTGTACCAATCTCATTGGAAGCGTGAATTATAGAAACTAAAATCGTTTTAGCGGTAATAGCATTTCTAACATCTTGCGGATTTACTAAACCATATTTATCAACCGGAAGTTTTGTAATTTCAAATCCTTGTTTTTCCAGCCACTTAGCAGACTCCATAATACATGGATGCTCAATTGAAGAAATTATTATGTGGTCGCCCTTGCTTTTGTTTGCAAACGCAATTCCCTTTAAAGCAAGGTTATTGCTTTCTGACGCAGAACTTGTAAAAATTATTTCGGGGTACCCGCTTGCGGGTCGCTGGGCGTTAATTAAATCAGCTAAAATCTGCCTACTGTTTTCCAAAGCAAGCTTGGCTTCCTGTCCAAAAGAATGTAAAGACATTGTATTGCCCGGTTTTTCAAATAAATAAGGCTCCATTGCCTTTATAACTCTTTTATCAACCGGGGTTGTCGCCGCATAATCTAAATAAACCCCGTTAGAAATTTTATGTAACTTTGCCATAATTATTAGTTCCCCCTAGAAACAATCCTAAAACTATATTTCTAACGGGGTAAATATTTTTCATAAAATTATCTTATCAAATCTGCCAATGTTATTGAGCCCAACGTTTTACCGATTGCCATATTTACCTTTCCCCAAACGTTTTTGGTAAGGCACTTTTTTGATTTTCCACAAAGCCGACAATCCACCGTATTTATGTTTTCCAATAATCCGACAATATCTATAACAGTTATTTTATCCGGATTTTTGGTTAAAATATAGCCACCATTAGCGCCGTATTTTGACTCAACCAATTTTGCTTTTTCTAGGGTAGAAAAAATTTTACTTAAAAACGCATAAGGCACGACCTCAATATTTGAAAGCTCTCTCACCGAGACCGCTTTTCGGCACTGCTTGCTACTTTTAGCCTTTTCATTTCTGGCCAAATGCACCATAGCCGTCAACCCATACTGCGCTCTTTTAGAAATTTTCATAATTATCCTTTATATCCGACTAAATTAGTCTGATATATTAGTTTAACAAACTATTTAATGCCTGTCAAATTTTCTGATATATTCTTTCGAAATATTATTTTGATAAAATTTTTGTAAAATAAAAGTGAGACTTGTTAAATTACACCGCCAACTGACTAGTCAGCTGAGTCGCCACGCGCGCCTCGTCATTCTTACCGTAGCTCACTGCGACACACAAAAACCCGAATTTAATCGGGGCAAAAAAAATTTTATATCGTAATCCTATACCTCCAGTGGCTTTATACTATACTCCAAAACTTTGTCCCCTTCCCCAAACAAGAAATCTGCTTCCACTTTTTTTCCGACCAAAATGTGTGGCAACCAATATATGTCGTCGGACCACATTTCTTCATACGGAATCTCGTTAAAAGAAAACCATTTCGGCGCCATTTTTTCGGATTCTACCGGCTCTCCAAGCCACTTCATTGGACACAAATAAATGCACATCTTGGTCCCACTCTGGCTTATTGGCAAATTTAAAACGCAACAAGCCGGCTTTTTCAGGATTTTTTATTTCAACTCCAATTTCTTCTCTGGTTTCCCTTATAGTTGCGTCAAGAATGGTTTTGTCGCCTTTTTCGGGGTCAAATTTTCCGCCGGCTCCATTCCATCTTCCAACCCCAAATCCACGTTTCTTCATCGCCAAAAGAATTTTGTCTTCTTTTATTAATAAACACAGTGTTGCTTGTTTCATAATTTACGGCTGAGTTGCTTTCTTTTTCGAAAAGAAAAAGATATAAAAAATCTCTAAAATTCCGACCGTATTTAAGACCAAAAGTACAATAAACCAAGGTTTGCTTCCATTTCTTGCCGCCTTCCACAAAGCAGTCCCCTTCCAAGCAAGCACCCAAATTGCAATGGCAACGATTAAAAACGGCAACCACGGATGAGTGTTTAAAAAATGCGCTGTATTAATTAATTGAATTTCTTTTGCTGTTGGTATCATAGTTTTATTTTTTATATTTAATAATTTCGTAGCCTGCGACTCCGAATGCCACGGAAACATTTAAGGATTCTTTTTGCCCGGCCATGGGCAAAAAAATTATTTTATCTGATTTTTGCAATATTTTTTTAGAAATTCCTTTTACTTCGTTACCCAATATCAGTGCCAATGGAAACTTTGGTTTAAACTTTCTGTAATCAACCGCATTTTTTGATTGCTCTAACGCTATTATATTAATTTTACTCTTTTTTAATTTATCTATCAATCTGCCGACTTGCTTATAATATTCGAACGGAATTGTGTTTTCGGCCCCTAATGCGGTTTTACTGATTTTATGATGCGGGGGCTTTCCTGAAATTCCGCATAAAAATATTTTTGAGACTCCCAGCGCATCTGACGTCCTAAAAATTGACCCTATATTTTCCAGGCTCCGTATATTGTCGCAAATTACGTAGAACTCTTTCATATTTATCCTGTATTTTTTTTCAGGGTTGTAAGCTCTTTTCTTTCTCCACATTCTTGCTTCTTACCTTTATCTTCCTATGTATAACTTTTAGATAATTATTTGCTTTCTATTTTCTTCTCTTCTGTTTTTTTGGTTAGGAAAATCGTGGCAACAACTATTATAATCGTCGTCAGCAGGGCATATATAAATTTAGCGAATAATCCATTTTTATTTAAAGGAAAAATATATTCTATAAATGTTTTGATGGCGTCGTTCCACGCCAAGGCCACAACAAAACCAAGAGCCGCCAGAATGTAGCCCAATGTTTTCTCTCTAACTTCCAGACCTATTTTTTTTTGTTTTTCTGCTATTTTTTTAAGTTTGTTTCCTATCGCCATAATATTTTATTATATGATTATTCCTTATATATTTCAAAATATATTTCAAAATTATAACTCTCCTTTCTTTATTTTGTCTCTGATGTTTTCTACAAAAGTGCAGCCTTCTATATATTTTCCATTTGAAGGGTGCTAGCACGAATTTTTAACGACTGGTTTTATACTTCCCCTCTCTTTATCCTGTCCCTTATATTTTCCACGAACATGTTAAAATAATAAAGATTATGGAAAGTTAGAAGCTTCATTCCGGTTATCTCCCCTGCTTTGAGCAAATGGCAGATATAATCTTTTTTATAATTCAAACAGACATTGCAAATACAATTTTTATCTAACGGTTCGTTTTTCTTTAAAAATTTTGTCTGTTTTAAATCCAGCCGGCCTTCTGACGTAAAAGCGATTCCGCGTCTGGCGTAGTGCGTTGGTACGGTGCAATCAAACAAATCAATCCCTGATTTTATAATATCTTCGATGTTTTCTAAATATCCAACCCCAAGCATATGCCGTGGCTTTCTTTCATTCAGCTCCGGGATAACCCAATCCAAAACCCTATTCGTCCCGCCCTTATCTCTCCAAAGATCTCCGCCAACTCCAAAACCGTCAAAATCCAATCCGCCTATAAATTTTGCGCTTCTCAATCTTAAATCTTTAAATTCCGAACCCTGGACTATGCCAAAAATCGCCGGCTTTGATTTTTTAAATTTTAATGATTTTTTTGCCCAGTCGTGCGTTCTTTCCAAAGATTTTTTTACATATTCGTAATCAGCTAAAGGTGGCGTACACTCATCGAATGCAAATATAATATCCGCTCCCAGTTTTTCCTGTATTTTTATGGATTCCTTGGGCCCGATAAATAATTCGTCGCCGTTGATAAATGATTTAAAAAAAACTCCATCCCGCGTAATCTTTACGGACTTAGGTTGGTGCGACTCGCTGATAATTTTTTTGTTTTTCCCGCCATAGCGGGATCCCGTCCCTGACGGGACCATGCCCTTACCTAAAAATTTTGTGACCCCAAAATCTTTTCCGAAACCCAGAGAAAAAACCTGGAATCCGCCCGAATCTGTCATTAAGGGTTTCTGCCAATTCATGAACTTATGTAATTTTCCGGCTTTCTCAACAATCTTTTCTCCAGGCTTTAAATGCAAATGAAAAGTGTTAGCAATTAAAATTTGCGATTTTGTGGCTTCAACTTCTTTGCTGTCTAAGGTTTTTATAACCGCCTGCGTTGCAACAGGAACTAAACACGGAGTTTCAACAACCCCGTGCTCCGTTTCCATAAACCCCAATCTCGCCCTACTGTTTTTCGATTTTTTTAGTATCTTGAAATTCATCTACTTTCCGAGAGAAAATTTTATCGGCATAATAGATTCTTTATCCTTATCCGGAGATCCGCTGGGATTTTCATTATGAAAAACCAGTTCGCCTGTTTCTGATAAATTAGGATTAAATTCAAGAGTTGTTTCAAAACTCGTTGGAAGTTGTGTCCACTCGGTCGTAGCAGTTAAAATTCCTGATACCAATTCGTTTCCGTTATTATCTAATAATTTTACAATTCCGACCTGCCCCTCAAATCCTGACCAGCCGTTTCCGTTAACAATGCCTGTAATTTTTAATGGAGAAGAGACCCAGTCATTCGGCTGAGGCATAGTTATTTCTATATCTGCGGTAGGTTGCGGATTATTAACAACAGAAACAGCGGGCTGTTTTGACTTCGGCCACATTAAAATCCCGGCCAATGCAATAATTATTATCGCTAAAACTACTACTAACCAAATTGTTTTTCCCATTTTTTTTAAAAAATTAATTATATTTATCTTCATCTTACATCTTAAAATAAAAAAAGGAAGGGCGCTTAGGTCTTGACCCCGTTAGAAGTTTGCGGTGCAATAATATCGCGGTGGAAGTTCAGACGAACCTCCACCGCTAGAGTTTTAAAAAATAATCTTTATAATATATCAAAAAATAGCTGATGGCTACAAACTTCTAACGGGGTTGACATGGTAAAGTAATAGGAGTATAATAGAATCAACTAATAGTCGAGGTATCTTAGTAATAAGTAGGGCGACCTATTAGAAAAATTAAAAGGTCGTTATACTAGTCAAAAAAAGAAAACAAAATGTTCGACAGAAACAATAACAACAGAGGTTTCGCTCCAAGAGAGATGATCAAAGGAAACTGGAAATGCTCCGAATGCGGAGTAGAAATTACAGAACTTCCTTTTGAACCAGCTCCTGACAGACCAATCTATTGCAGAGAGTGCTGGTCAAAAAAGAGACCTCCAAGATTCAGCAGATAATTTTGCTAATCAAAACAACCCCGCTAAGCGGGGTTGTTTTTTTACAGCTTTGCAAAAAATTTTTTAACGCCGGAAAAAATATTAAATAAAGTGATTCTTCTTTACTTTTCCCTAACTTAAAATTATAATAAAAAAATAAATAAATTCCCGATGGAAAAAATAAAAAAAGAACTGATAAAAAATCTAGAAAATACTTTTTGCAGGTTAAAAAAATCTAAAATAGCAGGCGTAGGTATTTTTGCCATAAGAGACGTACCAGAAGGAACCAATCCCTTCTATGGTGTGCAAAAGCATAGATGGTACGATTTCGCCCCCATGGAATTCGATAATATAGATAAGAATACCTTAAAGATGATACATGATTTTTTTGCCATGGACGATAATGGCTGTTTTTCTTTGCCTGACTGCGGGTTGAATGGAATGGATATATCTTTTTTTCTCAATACGTCTAAAAATCCTAACGTTAAAACAATAGACGACGGAACAAATTTTATAGCAATAAGAAAAATTAAAAAAGGTGAAGAATTAACTGTTTCTTACGCTAATTATGACGAAAGATACAGCAAAAATCAACTTATGCACTGGCCACTGGTATACTTTACAGTATGAGGCACTTAAAACATGTTGCA
>CAYOIH010000037.1:0-7739 GCA_964404005.1 uncultured Candidatus Saccharibacteria bacterium | reverse complement strand
TCCATTTTCTCGCCAAAAGTTTGGTTATTGTTTTAGAGACGCTTTTTTTATCAACCCCCATTTTCCTTGCCAAAAAATTCATTGATGCAAAACATTGTCCGCCTTCGCCAGCCAGTCTTTTCATTATCAGATAAAGCGATTGCTCGTAGGCAGTTGAATGATTAACAATCATATTCGGAATCTGCGTGAAGTATTTTTTATCTCCGCTTTCGTTTTTGAAATTAAAACTTTTCATTATCATGTTTTTCAATTTGCGGACCATACACGGCCCGGTATAGCCTCAACAACCGCCTAGCCAAAACGCGGGCCGTCGCTTCGTCGATGTCCTCGTGAAACTCTTTTTTGTAGATTTTCCTAAATTGTTGTATTGATTCTTTTGATAATTTCATAAAAAAGCCTCAAGATGTTTTCTTGGGCTCATTGTAGCAACGATGAAATTATAGAAAGTTATAAAGTTGGGTATCCCAATTAAAAAGGCGGCTTTAATCTTTTCTTTTGCTGATGTCTGATTTGTTTTATCCTGTTTCCGGCCCTCAGCTCCTCTTTTTTACCAAAGGGAACATCGTCGTAAACTTTTAAGGCCTTATCAATATCAGTCATTTTTGTTTCGATTGGCTTTTTGGAAAGCGGGTCAAAATATGTTTCTGTTTTTTGTTTGTCCAGCTCTGCCACCTTTTCTGCGATTTCTTGATTCTTAACAGGATGGAATCTTTTGATGCCTTTTTCTATTCTTAACAACTTTTGAATTTTATCAATAATTTTCCAGTGTTTTCCAAAATCTTGCTTTAAGGTCGTATTGGGCAAAAATCTAACAGATAATTCATTTTCGCCGGTGGCGGGATTGGCCTCAACCTTAGGTATAAAGTTTAAGTCTTGCGGGGCGTGGATTATCTCATCTTTTGAGAGATAGCCGCTTAAACCTGCAGTTAAAAAGAAATCTGGCGGGTTTAATTGGTTTAAGACCACATAAGTTCGTATTTGCGGTAGCCAGATATCTATTGGCGACAGCGATTTGTATTTTTGGCAAACTGCGATAATGTCGTTGGTAAAGTCCCTGTTTGCCAAAGTGAGTAGGTATTTTTCCATCGGAGCAGCTAATTCTTTTTTCTCTTTATCAGTTAAATTGTTGGCTCGTTTTTCTAACTCGGCAAATACGGGATTCACATCTTCTGGCTTTTCTATTTTTGGCAAGGTTATTTTGTCTAATGTAAATTTAACCATTATTTCGTTCGCTTCGTCGTAATGGATTTTAGCTTTTCTTATTATACCGCTCCATTTATCTCGCAATTCAAAAACATCCTTTTGAAAAAACTCGTTAGACTCCAAAGACCGCAATGTTAGTTGGGTAGTTTTATGGCTCTTTTGCCTCAATATTTCCTCTGTAATTTTGCCAGCTTCCTCAATGTCCATAGCTTCTTTGATTTATTGTAATTTTCACCTTTTATGCTGGCATAAAACGGGATGCTTTACAACCATCCGGGCTCCAAAACGCCAGAAGACGAGCAAATGCCCGTCTTTTCTCTTGAAACTCTCACAAAGCCCCTAAAAATTGCTCATATACATCAAAAAAGGCCCGGGGAGTCCGGGCTTTTGTGGAGCTTTCGAGGCCGGGATGGGGATTTGTCAGTCTTTGAACGGATTCCAAAGCTGGATTACATTATCCTGCCTGGCAAAGTCTGTGTTAAGAAACTGCTTCTGGGGCACAATGCCAGCTCGCCACAAATCTAATCGATCGGCATCCCAGCAGGTTTGAACCGTAATGTCATCACTTTTTTCATTGGGTAAACAATGAAATGCGCAAGCAGTCATCAATTGCATCCATTGTCTGGTAGATAAGCCGCCCAAAACCCTTTTTTTATACAAGTCATCCATAAATACTGCCGCTCTCAATCCATGATATCGCTCATCGTTTTCGCTTTCTCTCTTTGAATCGTGCAAATAGGCGAAAAGGTTTACGACCGTAATGTCTGCTTTTGTCTGTTTGGCTAAGTATAAACCTACATCACGCACTTTTCTCCAATGGCTTATGCCGTGAACCGAATCCACATCTAACTTAAATTGGTTAACAATTAGATCAATAAGCTCACTATTGTTTTTTTCAAAGGAATTTGCGGGTTTATTTTTTGACATTAATCCTACTTTTGAAAGTTTAAAAATTTAAATGAAAAAATGTTAGTTACCCATGAAACAAAACGCTTGAACCAAGAAATTTTTGGTGCTTGGTTTGAATCATTCTTTTGGTTCTGATTTTCTGGTTCAATAATAACAGATTCTATTTGACCTTGTGTTTGCGTTTGATTTTGCGAGCTGAGTATAGCTTCATTTTTTTCAGATTTAGCTAAATTACCTTTTGCATCCGTATCTGGAATAAATAATTTTAAGGAACCAAGATTTTTAATATCAATATTTTCCAAAACAGACACTCTCGAATAATTATTATTGTTTGTATTGCCATATGTAATACTGGAGTTGCCAAGCCAAGAATTAACTATATTTACGGATAATAAATATCCCATCGAATTTAACTCACCCTTTTTTGCCGCCGAAGGGATGCCCACGAATGTCCCATCCTTCAAATATGCTCCTCCACCTGAATTTCCGTGCTCTAGAATTGCGGTGGTTTTCAAATAACTTCCTTCTGTGCCGCTAAAATCTCCGCTTGTATAGGTTATTTTTTTCCCGAAAGCGGCAGGATAACCATAAGTAGTAATTTTAGTACCCAAACGAAGATTACTGCTTCCTTTTGTTATATCAACGCTTGTTAATTTTGCGTTTTGAGGATTTCTAATTTTTAAAATAGCCACATCTTCGTTTGATGATATCTTTAAAATATCTGCTATTTGTTTTTCACCAAAATACGGCTCATCGTTAAAACCATCGATAAAACCAACTATGCAACCCAATGTCCCAGAAACAACATGTTTATTTGTTAAAATAATACCAACTGGATCAATTATGGTGCCAGAGCCCTGACTAGCCATCTGCGAATTAAAGGGACAAATGAGCTTAACGGTTGATTTGATAATAGAATCTTGGTTTAGGATTTCGTCGGAACCGCTTGGTGGATTTTGTATTACTGGTCTGTTCGGTGGTTCACAATATCGGTCAGACATTGGCGGTGCTGTTTGAGCATTGGGACAGTCAAAAGTTTTAACACAACTACGAGTTTGTATGCCGGAAAGAGAGCATTCGCCCCACGCCTCACAAGTCCATGTATCAGCATCGCACGGCGGAGTACACGATTGAGAAGTTTGTGGAGACGTGCCACCCTCACAATTAGACGGGTATCTTGATGTTATTGTTCTTGTTTGTTTTCCGTCTGAAGAACATGCCGACCAACTAGAATAATAAAAAGAAATACAGGTTGGAGTATAGGTACATGACTGAGTTAGGGCGACAGAAACGGCACCATCCTCGCAATTTATTTTTTTATCGCATGCCCTTGTTTGCTTACCAGTTGATGAACAAGCAGACCAATTAGTGCAGGAATAATCATTGATTGTGCAAAATGGCACATAGTCACAATTTCTGGTTAAAATACTATCGCCGCCAGAGCAACCGTCTGGAGAGGAACTTGTGATAGTTCTTGTTTGAGTTCCATTGGACTGACAATCAGACCAACCAGAATATGTCCAAGAGCTACAAGTAGGCGACACATAAGTACAGTTTTGTGAAGTTGCCGGCACCTGTACGCCGCCATCACAATTAGAAATTTTATTACAGGTTCGAGTTTGACTGCCACTAACCGAACAACTACTCCAATCACCACAAGAATAGTCACTGGCGGTACAAATAGGGGTGCATGACTGGGTTAGTGTAGGTGTTCCGCCAGAGCAACCGCTTGGATAAGAGTTCAAAATTGTTCTTGTTTGAGTTCCATCGCAAACAGACCAATCAGAATATGTAAATGTCGAACAAATTGGCGATAAACTTAATATTGTAGTTTTGCAGTTACCACTACCATGATATGTGTCGCCGATTCTTAAACGAACGCTATTGTTAATATAAGTGTCATTAGAAATATTTTTAGGAGCATAAAATCTAATTTCAGAATCATTCCACGATATAAAACTTTTTCCGATTGGTTGATTGTCTACAGTAAAAGGCTGGCATGATATTGCACTATAAGTTGTGCCATTTTTAATAAAAACACTACCTATGTATTGTCCGCCCCAGCAAGCATGAGGTCCAGCTAATTCGTCCTCTGTAGTGCCAAAGCCAGTGCCTTTTATAATAATTAAATCGGACTCATCTAATGTATAACTATTTAACGGAGTAAATTGCGATCCCGTTAAACACGAGCTACTCTGTACATCAGTCGCGTAAAAAACTCTTTCCTCGGCATTAGTAATGTTAGCAAAAGCCAACAAACAAAAGAGAAGCAAAAAGAATATCTTTTTCATAGTATTATTTTTTGATGATAATTTTATTTTCATAGGTTTTTAGTTTACATCAGAGTCGTCGAGCTCTTTTTTATTGCCGTTGAAGGCTCCGATAATAACGGGTATATATAATAAGGTCATAAAGTAAGAAAAGTTGGCTATTCGTTCCTCGGCGGTCGGCTTATAGCCATCGTCGGCATATTGTTCACAACCACCGTATACGGGATCATCCTTTACCAAACAGGTTGGATTCCCTAAAAGCATGCTTGCGAATAATGCTATTCCTCCGCACCACAAAAGGCCTTTCCATAAAACCATTTTTAGTTTGCCGCCCCTCGCGTTGTCGTATGCCTTTTTCCAAGCAACAAAAATAACACCTGCGATTAGTAAGTAGCTTAATGCTCTAAAAATTTCGCTGAAAATCGTTCCCATATATTCATTTTTATTATACTTCTAACTCAGAGTAATAATCATCGTCAACTGTAGAGTCTGGCCATACGTTTTCTATTATCTTAATTATTGCATAGTCATCTAAATAAGGGATAGCAATAATGTGCTTTTTGTTTTTATTTAGCCAATACATCAGTTTTTCTTGACTAAACTTTTTTTTCTTTTCTCCGCAAAAATCTTTGAACTTATTTATATCCTCACTACCTATAAAAGATTCTTCAGCAGTAAGATAAATAAAATATACAAATTTTTCATTTTCTAATACTGGATATCTGCCTATAAAAACACCTGTTTCTCTATTTAATTTTGGGCACAAATCGTCTATTTTAAAAATTTTGTTGTTCATAAATTTATTTTTAATCTTAAAAAATTCCATCTTGACTTTTAGGCATTACAAATATTGCCGTTATAGCAAAAATATTGAAAATAAAACCGAGAACAATCCATAGGAAATGTATTCTTTTTTTGCTTTTAGCTAATATATAGCAAATGTAAGCACTCGGAATACCGGATGCGATCCATAGGAAAGGAGTCACCAAAGAAGGTGCTGAGTTTTCTGTGTCAAGAACAAGATTAAAAGACATCAGTATAAAAGTGCCGATAACAGCAAGTACCACTAATTTGACCCAACCTGAAAAACCTCTTGCTTCACTAATTTTTCTATTCATTTTTTGAAGAATGCCTTGCTCTATTTTTTCTTCCATAAATTTATTTTTTTAGTTTAGCTAAAACGCTATCTATTCTACTTGTGAATAGGTCATCATAAAATTGCTTCGTAGCGAGGCTTGCTGAATTCTTTTCTCCATCATTCAAAATAGAAACCATTGCATCTACGGCCTTTTTTATTTTTGGGATTCTTTGTTGCTCTTTTAATATTTTTTCTTGACTATTCATGGCATCACCAATCATCCCTCTAATTATCTGATCTAAAAATTTACCAAATGGCACACCACAACGTTTTGCGTTTTCAGCTATGTTTTTCTTTATTTCATCCTTATCCTTTTCCTTTATGACTCTATATTTTGCAATAATTTTTTCGCTCATAAATTTATTCTCATTGTATAGCTCTATTTGATAAGCTAGTTAAAAATCCGACCAGTAATCCAGATATCACGAAAAGGATAAGAAACGTCAGAATGCTTTTAACTATTTCGTTTTTTAGTTTTATCTTTGCTTTAAGACGATAATAGAAAAACCATGCGCCTATGGCTACAATAAAAACAATAATCTCGCCGGATGATGTACTTCTGAAACTTTGTGCACCAGCAAAAATTAAACCAGCTGTGATGTAGCCACCCCACCTTCTCTTCGCCTTATCCTCTTTTTTTATCTGTCCTTTATTCTCTTTTTCTAAATCATTTATTATTTTTAAAATATTGGATTGGCAATCTTTGCAAATCCTTTTTAAATCTCTTAAAAAATAATCTTTCTGCCAAGACTCTTTTTGACCAGCCTCTTGTATTTTAGATAACAAGAAAGCCCTTATTTCGCTTTCAGGTTTCTCTGCATTATTTTTTAGCCAAATTACTATTTCTTCTTTGTTTTCCATAAATTTATTTTTATAAACACAAAGCCCGCCGCTAGGCCGAGACTTGCGCCTCCATATTCCTTTCGGAATATGACCACATATGCAATAGCCTGAACGACGGGTTCAGTATGCGTATGTGGGGTTTGTGCCATGCCCGCAATTTAAATTATGGGTTTAGGCGTTCAATTTAATTGTTAATTTTATAATACCACAAATGTTTAAACAAGCAAACGACCACGCTATCCTCAGACAATGTGGTCGTTTTTTAATGTTAATTCAATTATCACGCATTTTTCCTTTACGGCAACCAGCGAAACCCTTTTTCCCATCCAACTGCCTCATTTTGAACCCACGCTTGCCATTTTTCAACTGTCTGTCAAAAGGTTGCGCGAAAGGGTTTCATAAGTCAAGGCGAAACGTCTATATGCACCACCGATGCCGCCAACGGCTGGCTTTCCTCGGGCCCCGGCGGACTATCTATATAACTCCAGATCTGCATTATCATCTCCTCATTACCGTCCACCACGGCTTGCTTTATAATCCGGTTAACCAAGAGCTCAAGGTATGATTTCTGCTGGCCCTCGGGGATTTCGTGGAGTTTTCGTTTGATTTCAGCTGTAATTGAAATTGTTCTTTGTTCCATAAAATTATAGAATTAATAATTGATTTTTAAGATTTTTTATGATAATCTTGAAAAAAAGGTCATTCTCTCCATTCTTTCCATGCTTAATTTAGCTAATGGATAAATTCTCAATAGTTCAGTAATGGGGGAATGTGCACCGCTTTCAGCCCTCGTGGTCCAATGGATAAGACACAAGATTGCGGATCTTGTTATGCAGGTTCGAATCCTACCGAGGGCACAATAAAGAACTAATGTAGTTCTTTCACAATGCGGAGCTTAAACCTTCCATAGAAAGGAGGTGAAAAAACATGAAGAATGAAAGGTGTGAATGGCGGAGCTCTGTCTATGAAAAGAAAGAGCGCTCAAGGCAAGCAGCGAAGTTGCAAAGAGAGAGAAAGCGAGCAAGAGAATATTTGCAGCGGTTACGGGAAAAGGACCACCCCGGATATTCTCTTTTCCAACTCCTGGACGTCGTAATAATAAATTACACGTCGCCGCTGGTTTGCCAAATGGCGATTGATGAAATTAGACTCAAGGAAAAAAACCTTTCTGCGAGCGATCGCGCCCATCTTGATCAAATCGAGGCGCAACTCACAGAACGAAGGGATTGTTCCCGCCAGGTGAGCAAGACATAAGGAGAAAACCATGTCTCACACTCACTTCCTTTAAAGGCGCCATCAACGTTCTGTTATGGCGCCTTTAACTGTTCAAGCCACTGAACATAGTTTACAGTCTATTAATTGATTTTTTGCCTCTT
>CAYOIH010000036.1:0-7769 GCA_964404005.1 uncultured Candidatus Saccharibacteria bacterium | reverse complement strand
GAGGCAAAAAATCAATTAATAGACTGTAAACTATGTTCAGTGGCTTGAACAACTGATTGTAAAGACCTACTTCTCCACACCCTCTTTATAAACTTAATACGATTAAACATCCATTAACAGTTCAGATAGCAAAAACCACCCCGAGATAGGGTGGTTTGTTGACAATTCTGACGGGTCGTGTTATCGTTTAGCCCACTGTGGAGCTTTTCTTGCGCGCTTCAATCCAAATTTCTTTCTTTCTCTCATTCTTGGATCTCTTGTTAAAAATCCTGCTTTTCTTAATCTTTTTCTAAAATTATTATTAAAATCAACCAAAACCCTGGCTGTCCCGTGCCTTATTGCTTCTGCCTGCGCTGTATGTCCTCCGCCTTTCACCTTCGCTGTTATTCTAAATTTATCCAAGCACTTCATTTTTTTCATTGAGGCAACCGACATTTCCTGGTCTCCCACTGTTTGGAAATATTTCTGATATGGCTTATTGTTCACCAAAAACTCTTTATCTCCTTTTGTAAAAAGGCGTATCCTGGCAACCGCTGTTTTCCTTCTGCCGATTGCTTCAAAATAACGGTCGGGATTTTTACCTGATTCCTTTATTGTTTTTGCTATTTCCTTTGAAATATCATCTTCTGCTATATCTTCTCCTGCTTCAATATTTTGCGCAACAAAATCTACGGGTTTTGTTTCTTCCGGAACTTCAACGACAACAGGGGTTTTTACCTCTTCTTCCGGTTTTTTTGCTATTTTTTTAGTTGTTTTTTTCTCTGCCATGTTTTTATCCAAATCTTAATCTTTTAATTTGCCTGTCTCTTAATGTGTTTTTTGTAAGCATACCCATCACTGCGTTTCTTAAAACTTCCTTCGGGCCTCTTTTAATTAAAAATTCTTTTAATGTTGTTTTTTTTAAATTTCCCAGATATCCTGTGTATCTAAAATAATTTTTTCCTTCGAGCTTGTTTCCGGTAAATTTCATTTTATCGATATTTTTTACTAAAACCGTGTCCCCCACATCTTTATATGGAACAAAACTCGGCTTGTTTTTCCCGCGCAATAAAACAGCAACTTCAACAGCTAATCTGCCTAAAGATTTATTTTCAGCGTCTACGCTAATTACTTTTCTTGGTGTTGGTTTAATAGCCATGTTATTACTTCACTAATTCAATAATTACCATTTGAGCTCCGTCTGAATTTCTAGGTCCCAGTTTCATAATTCTGGTATATCCTCCGTGCCTTTCTGTATATCTGGGAGCTAATTCTTCAATTATTTTTTTTGTAATTTTTGGAGTCAAATCTTTAGCTAAAATCCTTCTGTCAGAAAGAGTAGCCATTTTTGCCCTCGTAATCATTTTTTCGGCAACAGATCTTAATTCTTTTGCTTTGGCCTCTGTGGTCTTTATCTTCTCATGCAATAAAAAATTATTAACCAGCGATTTAATTAACGCTCTTCTAGGCCCCTTTTCTCTTGATAATTTTCTGCCTTTATTTAGCTTTCTCATTTTTTATTCTGATTTAAGTTCTAATCCCAATTTTTTAATTTTTCTCTTTATTTCTGAAATTGCTTTTTCTCCCATTCCTTCTAACTCAGATAAGCTCTTTTCAGATTTTTTCATAATTCCTCCCACGGTCTTTATTCCGTTATTTACCAAAGCATTAAGGGTTCTGCCGGTTAATTTCAAATCTTCAACTACTATTTTTGTAACATCTGTCTCCCCTTCCGACCCCTTTTCAGAGACGACTTCTTTTTTCTCTTCAGGTTCGGGCGCCTTGCCTTCAAAAATAATATTAAAGTGTTTTATCAAAATATCGCAAGCCTCAAAAAATGCTTCCTCCGGAGTTATTGTGCCGTCAGTTTCAATTTCCAGGCTCAACTTATCAAAATCCGTTCTATCACCCACGCGCATATTCTCAACCTGAAAGTTTACATTCCTTATCGGAGTAAAAATGGCATCAACTGCAATAGCTCCAATTTCCGCTTTTTTTGTATTGCGTTGGTCTTTCGGCACGTATCCAATTCCTTTTTCAACTTGAATTTCTATCTCTAATTCTGTTTTCTTGTCTGTAATTGTGGCGATATGCAAATCAGGATTCGCCAATTTTATCTGCGAAGTACATTTAAAATCAGATCCCTTAACCTCTCCATCTCCTTTTACTTTTAAAGTAATTTTTTGCGGAGCGCCTTCCGGTCCGTCTTCAAAAATTTTAAATCTTAAATTCTTTATATTTAAAAGCATTATCACAGTATCCTCCAAAACTCCGGGAATTGTTGAAAATTCGTGCGAAGCTCCTTTTATTTTAACTTCTGTTACAGCTGCTCCCTGCAAAGACGACAACAAAACTCTCCTTAGGGCGTTTCCAACAGTAACGCCATATCCGGGATACAATCCTTCTACTTCAAAAACCGCGGCTTTTCCCTGCCTGCCGGCAGGCAGATTTTTTTGAATTACTTTTGGAGGAAGCGGAAGAGGAATCATTTTTTATTAGTTTTTAGTTCACAGATATCTGCCATATTTTATGGCAATCACCCTGCAAATTAAAACCTAAAATTAACGTGAATAAAACTCAAATATTAATGAAATTTCTGCCGGAGGCTTAACTTCGTCTAAGCTTGGCTCTCCGATAGTTTTTGCTTCTAATTTATCTTTATCGAGCGACAGCCATATCGGCAACTCTTTTCTTTTCAGTTCACTTACTAATTCTTTAAACACTCCCTTCGGTTTTTTGTGCTCTTTTAAAGCAATCGTGTCTGATTTTTTCACTTCGTAAGAAGGCATATTAACTGCTTTGCCATTTATCAAAAAATAATTGTGAGACACAAGTTGCCTCGCCTGCGCCCTGGATTTGGCAAAACCCAACCTAAAAATAACATTGTCCAACCGCTTCTCCAGCCTTCTGATAAGTTCTGCTGATACGTCGTCAACCTTGCCCATCTTCGCAAGCGTCTCTTTTACATACCTTTTAAACTGCCTTTCTGAAAGACCATACCACTTTTTAAGGGTCTGCTTCTCATCCAATGATTTTTTATACTCAGACGGAGAACCGCCTCTTCTTTTTTTCTGTGGCCCTGGAGCGTATGCCCTTCTTGTCAGCGCGCATTTTTGCGAAAAACAACGATCGCCCTTTAAAAAGAGTTTCTGCCCTAATCGTCTGCAAGTTTTACATTGATCGTATTGCATAATTTTATCTTGTACCCTTCATATATAATATTTTATAAAAGGCTATACGCGTCTTACTTTTTTCGGCCTGCATCCGTTATGTGGCATCGGCGTTACATCTTTAATCGAAATAACATTTAAGCCTTGCGATATAAGGGTTCTTACCGCAGATTCCCTGCCGGCTCCGATACCCCTGACTAAAATCTCTATTTTATCAATAACGCCTATTTTTTTACAAACATTTGCTATTGTTTCCGCCACTCTCGATGCCGCAAAAGAAGTTGATTTTTTGGTTCCCTTAAAACCAACCGAACCGGCTGATTTCCAAGCTAAAACGTGCCCCTTGGAATCGGTAAGGGTTATTATGGTGTTGTTATATGAAGAAGAAATATAAATCTTTCCCGACCCAAAGGGTCCCCCGATCCCCGCCGGGTGGCCTTCTTTTACCTTAACCTCTTTTGCAACCGTTTTATCAATCTTTTCCTGTTCTTTTATTAATTCTTCTTGATTTGTTTTTATAACGTGTTTTTTACCCATATTATTTCTATGTTGGTGCTGCAGCCGGCTTTCTGCCAGAGCCCATTGTTTTTCTAACATTGCCCCTAACTGTTCTGTTGTTAGTTTTAGTTCTCTGCCCTCTGACCGGCAATCCTTTAGAGTGTCTTGACCCACGCCATGCTCCAATATCCTTTAGCCTTTTAATATTTATCATTATCTGCCTTCTTAAATCTCCCTCAATTTTATATTTTTTTTCAATAAAATCCTTTAAATCATTGACTTCTTGAGCTGTCAGATTAGATGCTTTTTTGTTTGCGTCTATTTTTAATTCTGCTAAAATTTTCTTACTCAAAGAGTTGCCCACTCCGTAAATGTAGGACAGCGAAATTTCTATTCTTTTGTTTTCGGGTATATTTACCCCGGCAATTCTTGGCATAATTTTATCGTTAACCCTGGCGCTGCTTATGCTTTGGGTTTTTTTTGCAAATAACATAAATCCGTCCCTCTCTTCTGACGAATTTACAATCCTTGCATATTTTTTTGATTGACGGCCTGACTTTCATATCTTTGAAAATATAAAAAAATAAAAATCTACAAAATGCGGAATTAAGTAGGTTTTTATGCTTTTATTTTTTACTTTAATCGATAAACAATTCTACCCTTGCTTTCGTCATACGGGCTCATTTCTATGGAAACCTTGTCTCCGGGCAATATAGTAATTCTGTTCATTCTCATTTTCCCTGACAAAAATCCCAAGATTTCTTTCTCGTCGCTTAATACTACCCTAAAAAAAGCGTTTGGCAAAGCTTCTGTGACCCTTCCTTCTTTTTTTATAACTTGATTGCCCCGACTTTGTCGCGGGTTCTCGCCGGCTTTGCCGTCGGGATTTTTATTCTCGTCTTGCATTATTTAAGTATAAAAGTATGTTAGCAAATTAACCTTAAAAGGTCAAGTCCTAAAAGCCGACTACTCAAACTTCAGGCTTACATTTACTGCTTTCTGGCTGTTTGGAGCTGCGGCGACCCAAAACGGCCAAAAGCTTATTTTAATTTTAGAAACCTTGTCGCCCAGAATATTATTTATGGTTCCTTTTATTTGGTCAGAGTTTTGCCCGAGCAACGATAAGCTGATAGAATTTTTATCAATATTTCCATGGGCACCAGATGAAAAATCCAAGTTGACAGTTGCCTTCCCACCGGAGACGTCCACGGTGCTGGCAGAATAATCCACTTTAAGGCTATCGCTAAGAAGGGTTTCTCCTGCCGGCATCTGAGAAATAATATAATCTTTAGCAAATTTGTCTAAATCAGATTTTCTGAAAGCCAGCGCGCTTGCCTTAACTGTCGATTGATAATTAAAACTGTCGACGACTGTGCCGGATTTCGTTTGTGTCGAAGAGCTGGTAACATTGGATAAAACTGCGTTGTCTGGCAATATATAGTCAGATGAAATTTGGTCTTTTAAAGCAGAGATCGCATCATCTGTAGCTTTTTTGTTTATAATTTCCTTGGCTCCCTGGATATCGTCATTTGTTACCTTTTTAACTTTTCCCGCATACCCGCCTGTCATAGCGCTATCAGAGGTTGCGTAAATGCTGTAATAATATGTGGTCCCTTTTAACCCCGGCACAGAAAAATTAGAAGGAGCTATATTATAATCTGTACCACCCTCAACGGCCTGGACCTGAACCTGGGTTGATCCTGGCGTTATTTTGCTTCCTGATTTTGTTGCCGCCGGAATCACAATTTTTTGCGAGGCAACAAAAAGCTTTCCGGAATCAGACATAAAATGCGTGCCGGTTTTTAATGTAAGTGGCGTCAGGGGATCTGATTTATTGAATATGGTAATTGTGCCCGATGCCTGACCTTCATTTGTCGCATTTCCGGTCGCAGGAAAATCTTGAGAAACTGTTTTAGCAACTTCAAAATATTGGGCGGGGATAACAGCTTTTTCAATATCAACCAAATCAGCTGACTTATCTGCCGTTATTGTTTGCTTGAAGCTTAGAGTGTTTACCTTCGGCCAGATAGTAATGTCGGCTTTTGGAAGCTTAAAAAATAAATAAACGCCAATTACCAGCACAATTATCAAAATAACAACCAAAACCGGAGCCTTTATGGAGCGGTTTTCTTTTTTGCTGTGGCCACGCTGACTCCCTTTGTTATTAGATCCGTTTTCCGGTCTTAAAAATTCCTTCACGGAGTCTTCTTTGAATGTTTCTTTTTTGCGAGCCATCTTTGGCGGCTTGATATCGTATATTTTTTTTGCCATTTATTTTAGTTTATTCTAATATTGCCTTGATTCTTCGCACTCCGGAAGACGAGCTTTCCTCTTTCGTGATTTTAAAATGACCTAAAATTCCTGTCCGTTCCATGTGAGGACCTCCGCATATCTCTCTACTTATTATTTTACCATTTTTTTCGATTGTATACACCTTTACCTTTTCCCCATATTTTGATTCAAAAACTCCCATAGCATTTAATTTCTTGGCTTTTTCCAAACTCATCTCTTCGCACACAACCGGCAAGTCTTCTTTTATCACTTCATTAACAAAATCCTCAACCTGCTTGATTTGCTCCGGTGTTATTTTTTCCTTGTGAGAAAAATCAAACCTCAACCTTTCAGCTGTAATATTACTTCCTTTTTGATGAACTTCTGTGCCCAAAACTTTTCTCAAACCTGCTAACATTAAATGCGCGACAGTATGTAATTTTGTAGTTTCCAAACTAGCGTCAGCCAATCCGCCCTTAAACATTCCGGCCGACGCAGTTCTTGAAAGCTCCTGATGCTTTTCCAGTTCTTTTTTAAATTCATCGATGTCAACTTTTATCCCTTTTTCTTTTGCCAGCTCTTCTGTTACTTCAATAGGAAACCCGTATGTTTGATATAGATTAAACGCGTCTTTTCCGGAAACATTTTCTAGTTTCTCAAATTCTCTTAAGCCGTTTTCTAAAGTTTTTTCAAACTTTTCTTCTTCATTATCGAGTTGCTCAAAAATAAACTTTTCATTTTCTTTTATTTCCGGATAAATATCGCCCAGGGTCTCAATTACAGCCTTTGAAATTTTAGAACAAAATTGTCCCTCAATACCAATTTGCTTCCCATGTCTTACCGCCCTACGGATTAATCTTCTTAAAACATAACCCCTTTCAAGATTTGATGGTTCCAGTCGCTCAGCTAAAAGAAATGTTGTCGCCCTTAAGTGATCCAAAATTATTCTCTCGCTTACGGGGTTTTCTTTTCTTAAAAGCTCGTGTAACTTTTTATGCGCCTGTTCAAATACGTCAGTATGATAAAGATTTTCAGCACCGTTAATAACCGCTAGCGTTCTTTCTAAACCCATTCCAGTATCAACATTTTTCTGTTTTGCCGGATTATAATTTCCGTTTTCGTCTTTTACATACTGCATAAAAACATCATTCCAGATTTCAACCCAATTTTTATTTTTTGGGTCAAACACCTCAGGCACGTCTGAGGTGTTCAATTTCCAGTAGAACATTTCTGTATCCGGTCCACAGGGCCCGGTTTCTCCGGCGGGTCCCCACCAATTATCTTCCTTACCAAGTTTGGCAATTCTTTTTTCCGGGATTCCCAGCCCTTTCCAAATATCAAAAGCCTCCTGGTCAAAAGGAGCATTTCCATCACCCTCAAAAACAGAAACTGCCAATCTATTTTTATCTATCCCCAACCACTCCTTAGAAGTCAAAAACTCCCAGCTCATTTGGATAGCCTCGTCTTTCCAATAATCTCCCAGCGACCAATTTCCAAGCATTTCAAAAAAAGTTAAATGTGTATCGTCGCCAACGTCATCAATATCTCCTGTCCTTATACATTTCTGCGAATTGGTTAATCTAGTTCCTCCAGGATGTTTCTCACCCAATAAATATGGCACCAGCGGATGCATTCCGGCTGTTGTAAATAAAACAGTCGGATCATTTTCCGGAATCAAAGAAGCGCTGGGAATTATTTTATGTCCCTTGCTCTTGAAAAAATCTAGATATTTTTGCCTTAATTCCGAAGAATTCATACGTTCTATTATTTTATATCAAAAACGAATTTCTTGCAAGAATTGCACTGGCCACTGGTATACTTTACAGTATGAGGCACTTAAAACATGTTGCA
>CAYOIH010000035.1:0-8142 GCA_964404005.1 uncultured Candidatus Saccharibacteria bacterium | reverse complement strand
TTGCAACATGTTTTAAGTGCCTCATACTGTAAAGTATACCAGTGGCCAGTGCAAGTATTGCAATAATTTGGCATATCGGATAGATTTTACTTAGAGTTGAATAACCCCTTGAAAAAAACTTCTAACGGGGTAATATGAAATATAATGTTAAAGGTTAACAAAAAGAAAATTATAAAAAGGGCAACGAAGGCAAAAGTAAAAACCCTTAAAAAAATTCAGAAAAAAAAGCCCGCAAAGGTTAAGAAAATTTTAGTTGCTAAAAAAATAAAGCCAATAAAGAAATTGATAAAGCAAAAAAAGAAAACTGCCAAAAAGCTTGTTAGAAAGAAAATTATAAAAGTCAAAAAAATAACGAAAATAAAGAAAAAAATTATTGCGAAACCGAAACCGAAAAAAATAAGGACTAAAAGGATTGTAAAGAAACCGGCAGTTAAGCGTAAAAAGAAAACAGCGGTAAAAAAGATTATTGTAAAAAAATCTAAACAGACGAGGGTAAAAAAACGGATTGTTAAAAAAGTCCAAACAACTCAAACGGAATTTCCGGCGGAATCTTTGTTTAAAGCGAAAATAAAGGTTATTGGAATCGGCGGGGGGGGCGGGTCTATTGTTTCGGAAATCGGCAGGTCTCTTGAAAAAGCAACTTTTGTGATAGCAGATACAGATGTAAGGGCGCTAAAAAAGAAATCCGGGATAAGATATTTTTGGTTCGGCGAAGAATTTACGCACGGTTTGGGAACAGGAGTTAATGTTGAATTGGCAAAACGGGCGGCTGAATCAGCCAAAGAAAAAATAAGCGATATTTTTAAAGACCAGGATATAATAATTTTTGTTGCTTCATTGGGCGGGGGATTGGGATCTGGAGCCACGCAAGTTTTTGCCGACCTCGCCAGAGAATTTGGCGGAATTACTTTAGGAATATTTACCATGCCCTTTAAATTTGAAGGAGCCAATAAATATCGCATAGCGCAAAATGCGCTAAAATCTTTAAGGCAGTCTCTAAATGTTTCTTTGGTAATTCCTAACGAGAAGATTTTTAAAGTCATCGGAGAGGACACGCCTATCACAAGCGCTTTTTCAACAGTCAATAAAAGCCTGATCGAATCTTTGGAAAGCTTGATAGATTTGATTTATAATCCCGGCGTTATAAATATCGATTTTGCTGATTTGCGCACAATTTTAAAGGGTCGGGGAAATTCAGCATTTTTAAACACAATTGAAGAATCCGGAAAAGATAGGGTTGAAAAAATTTGTGAAAAAGTTTTTGACAACCCCTTATTGCAAAACAGCGGGTTTGAGGCAGAAAAGATTTTATTTAATGTCGAAGGGTCCGAAAATCTTTCTATGTTTGAGGTAGAAAAAATCAGTAGCCATATATCTAATTTACACCCAAAAGCAAAAATTATATTTGGGATTTCCAAAAATTCCAAGTTGAACAATAAAATAAAAACCACAATTTTAATGACCGGCGGCGCAACTCAGCCAAAAGAAGACAAAAAAGTAAAAGAAATAAAAATTATCGCTATAGAACATGCCGAAGAAGTAGCGAAAAAAGAAGCCACAGCAACTGCAAAAAAAGAGAAAACTCTTTTGAGCGCGCAAAAAGCCCCAAAATCAAAAGCGCAGAAAAAGAAGAAAACAATTATTTCAGAAGAAAATTCTCCGGAAAAGCTCCAGGGAGAACAAAAACAGGGGTCTTTTCAAGAGAGAAAAAAGGGGCAAATATCTTCTATCCCCGTAATTGAGGTTTCATCTCCTGCGTCCACTCCCAGTTTTTTAACCTTGGAACAGAAAAGAGCAGAGGCTATCCGTGCAATTGCAGAATCTGAAGCGTCCTCCAACAAAAAAACAATAAGGCGGAGTGGGTTGGAAATAAAAAAAGCCGAAGAGCTGGAAGAAAAAAAGAAATTGGCTCAGGAAAAGGAATGGGAGATTCCCGCATTTTTAAGAAAAGTTAAGTTTAAAAGTTAATAATAAAAAGTTAAAAATATGGAAGAACAAAAAGAAATTAAAAAAGCCATTATTCCTATTGCCGGTTTGGGCACAAGATTCCTGCCGCTTTCCAGGGTTTTAACAAAGGAATTCCTTCCTTTGGCCGATAAGCCGACCATCCAATATATAGTTCAGGAAATGAAGGAATCCGGAATAGAAGAAATAATTTTTGTTATAGGTCCGAACCAAAAAGCAATTTTAAATTATTTTTCGAAAGCTCCTGATTTGGAAAAAATACTTAAAGCGAGGGGAAAAGATAGTATTTTAAAAGAGCTTAAAACCTTCACAGATATGTTTAAAGACATTAAAATGTCTTTTGTCATACAAAAAAATCCGGGAGGAGACGGCCATGCTATTTTACAGGCCGCCAAAAACATAAAAGACGAACCGGTGGCTAATTCTTTCGGAGACGATATTATTTTTTCAGATATTCCGGCCACGCTTCAGTTGATTAATATATTTAAAACCTGCAACGCTCCGGTAGTCGGACTTAAAAAAATACCTAGAGACAAAATTCCAGCCTATGGGTCTGTCCAGGTAGAAAAAATCGCTAATAACTTATATAAGATTAAAAAAATTATAGAAAAACCGGAGCCATCACAAATTCAGTCCGATTTAGTTATTTTGGGCAGGCACATATTAACCCCCGATGTTTTTAGCTATCTAAAAAAAGCAAAACCATCTAAAAAAGGAGAAATAATCTTAGCGGAGGTTCTGGGAAAAATGCTTGACGAGGGAAAACCAATTTATGGTTATGAATTAAGCGGCGAGTGGTTAGAGTGCGGAGACAAACTAAAATGGATAAAATCGTTTTTTTATTTTGCATTAAAAGACCCGAGGTTTAAAGATGAGCTTCAGCAATATTTAAAAACAATCAAATAATAGAATAATAATAAAATAACCCGTGCCCGGGTTATTTTATTTTCTTGAAAGTTAAGCTATAATTAGACAATTAGCGTAACAATATAATTCATAAATATGATATACGATTTAATTATTATTGGCGGAGGGCCGGCGGGAATTACAGCTGGTATCTACGCTGGCAGACAGCGCATGAAAACTCTTTTGATCACCAAAGAGTTTGGCGGACAGATGGCAAGAAAATCCACAGAGGTTTGTAATTATCCTGGTTTTGAAAAAGTTTCTGGGGCAGAGCTTATAGGAAAATTCGTTGAGCACTTGGAAAAACAGGAATCAGTTGAAATAAAATTTTTCGAGGTTGGAAAAATTAACAAGCAAGGAGATGTTTTTACGATTACAACTACCGAAAACGAGAAAATTCAGGGTAAAACGGTAATTATTGCCACTGGAGCCGATCCGAGGCCATTGGAAGCAAAAGGAGAGAAAGAATTTATCGGCAAAGGCCTGGGTTATTGTGTTACTTGCGACGGACCAATATTTAGAGATAAGATAGTCGCAATAGTTGGAGGAGGGAACGCTGGGCTTGAGGCTGCTTTATTTATGACAAATTACGCCAGTAAAATCTATATTTTAGAGTTTGGATCTGAAATAAAAGCAGATGAAGCAAACCAGGAGGAGGTTAAAAATTCCGATAAAATTGAGATTATTACTAACGCTGCGGTAAAAGAAATTAAGGGTGACAAATTTGTCAGCTCGCTGATTTATCAGGACAATATAACAAAAGACAATAAAATTATGGAGGTACAAGGGGTTTTTATTGAAATCGGAAGCCAGCCGGCAACCGCTTTGGCAAAAGGTTTAGTTGATTTTACAAAACGCGACGAAATAATAATTGAACCGGAGACCCTTATGACAAAAACTCCGGGCCTTTTCGCGGCCGGCGATGATAATTCCGGACCATATAAGCAAATCGTTACAGCAGCCGGAGAAGGATGTAAGGCATCTTTGGCGGCATACGATTATCTAAGGAAATTAAATCAGCAGAAATAAAAAATGGTAAAAATTAAGGAGATAATAGCGAGAGAAATTAAAGATTCGCGCGGGAAACCCACGATTGAGGTTGAATTAGAAACGGATAGGGAAACATATGTGGATTCTGTGCCTTCGGGAGCTTCAACGGGAGAAGGTGAAGCCTTGGAATTGCGCGACGCTGACGGAAGAGGAGTTTCTACTGCAATAAAAAATATTAATGAAATTATTGCACCCAAACTTAAGGGAAAAGACGTATTAAACCAACAGGACATTGATAAAACAATGATTGCTTTGGATGGGACAGAAAATAAATCAAAGCTGGGCGCTAACGCTATTTTGGCTGTTTCTTTGGCTGTTTGCAGAGCTGGAGCCGGAGCTGAAAAAATTCCATTATATAAACACTTGGCTGATTTGGCGGGAAATAACTCCGCTCTTTTTATCCCTCTGCCAATGTTTAATATTTTAAATGGAGGAAGGCACGTGCATAAGGAACCGCATTTGGATATCCAGGAATTTATGGTTGTGCCTCATAAAAAAACGATTGCCGAAAATTTGGTTGTTTGTAATAAAATTTTTAATAAACTAAAAACAGAAATTGAAAAGGATTTCCCTTCGGCGGGCTCGGGGCAGGTGGAACTTGGAGACGAAGGAGGATTTGCCCCGCCAATTGATTCGGCGGAAAGAGCTTTATTTTTATTGAGAGGAGTCAGTGAGGGTGAGAGCGATATAAAATTTGCGTTAGACAGCGCAGCTTCGGAATTTTATAACCCTTCGGTAGGCTTAGGGGGAAAATATATTTTGGAAAAAAATGAGTTAACAAGGTCGCAGTTGATTAAATTTTACAAAAATTTATCAGACGAGTTTCCAATAATTTCTTTTGAAGATCCTTTTGCAGAAGAGGATTGGGAGGGATTTAAAGAGTTTACAAGTGAAATGCAGGGTGAAATTATAATTGCTGACGATCTTACAACAACAAATATAAAAAGAATAAAAGAAGCGCACAATAAACAAGCTTGCAATGGAGTTTTAATAAAACTAAACCAAATTGGGACAGTAACAGAAACTTTGGAAGCTATAAATATGACAAAGTCTTTTGGCTGGAAAGTGGCTGTTTCACACAGGTCTGGTGAGACAATGGATGATTTTATTGCCGATTTGGCTGTTGGCACTGGAGCAGATTTTTTGAAAGCCGGATCTCCCGCAAAACCGGAAAGAATGGTCAAATATCAAAGATTATTAAAAATAGAAGACGAACTTTTAATCGCTCGGAAATAAATTTTTTCTCCGGCAGAATATTTCATATCGGCCTACGAAAAATTTATTTTCTCGCTAAAAAAGAAAAATGAGTAAATTATATTTACAGCGTCACTTAAAATCACAATGGAATCTGGAAAATAAATTTACCGGTTGGACCGATGTGCCATTGTGCCAAGAAGGCATCGAAAGCGCCCCAAAAGCTGCCGGAGAATTGGTCGGCTTTAAAATAGATAAAGTTTATACATCTCCCTTGATTAGAAATAGAGAAACGGTTTCTTTAATACTGAAAAATCTCGGAAAAGAAAAATTACCCGTTATTATTGATAAAGCCCTTGATGAAAGAAACTATGGTGAGTTGCAAGGATTAAATAAAGACGAGGTGAAAAAAAAATTTGGTGAGGAACAAGTTCATCTCTGGCGCAGAAGTTATAACGTAGCTCCGCCGGGTGGGGAATCACTGGAGGATGTCTGTAAAAGAGTGGGTCCTTTTTATAAAAAATATATTGAAAAAGATTTAAAGGATGGGAAAAATGTTTTGGTGGTGGCCAGCCATAATAGTTTGCGGGCAATTGTGAAATATGTAGAAAATATTCCCAACGAAAAAATTATTGATTTGGAATTGCCATTTGGGGCGATAGTTAAATATGACTTTGATGGGAAAAATTATACCAAATTTGCATAAAAATAATAATAGAATATAATATAGATATTATTAAAATAAAAAATAAAAATACATGCCTATTTTAGATATTATAAAGAGCAAACTGAGTCTTTTAAAAAATATGAACAAGAATACGATTCTTGTTGCGATAGCTATAATTGGTATTGTGATAACCGGCGGTCTGATTTTTGCCAAATCGAATACCGGATTTTCCCTGCCTAATATTTTTGGAATGTCTGACCAGCAGGTTGGCCAAAAAGCAGTCGATTATATCAACAACAACCAGCTTTCAAGCACTCCGGCAACATTGGTAAGTGTTTCTGAAGAATCAGGATTAGTTAAAGTAAAAATAAAAATTGGTGACAGCGAATTCGATTCTTATGCGACGAAAGACGGAAAATTTTTGTTTCCGCAAGCATTTAATATGAATCCGCCAAAGGACGACGCCTCTTCCGCAACAGACGCTACAGCAAACGCAACTATGACACCCGAGGAAGCTGCCGCCGCCATAACTAAAACAGACGCGCCTATATTGGAGGCATATGTTGTGGCTCGTTGCCCATTTGGCCTGCAAATGCAAAGAATGATAGCAGGCGCGGTTCAGAGCGTTCCATCATTAGCGCAATACATTAAGGTAAGATATATAGGAGAAGTTTCCGGAAATACAATTACTTCTATGCATGGAGATGCCGAAGCTCAAGAAAATTTAAGGCAGATTTGTATAAGGGATGAACAGCCGGCAAAATATTGGAGCTATGTAGCATGCCAGATGAAAACAGGAGATACCGCAGGGTGTCAGACTTCAACCGGCGTGAGCGCGGCCCAATTAAACGCCTGCGTATCGGACCCAGCCAGGGGGATAGCAGATGCCCAGAAAGATTTTGATTTAAGCACTAAGTATAGTGTTACTGGATCTCCTACTTTGATAATGCAAGGGCAAAATGTGTCGGAGTTCAATTTTGGAGGTAGAACATCGGACGCTGTTAAATTAATAGTGTGCGCAGGTTTTAACTCACAGCCCAGCTTTTGTTCTACGGCGTTAAACACGGCGGAAGCCGCATCTTCTTTTTCTGAAACCTACGGAAGCTCTGGGGCAAGCACTGGTGCAGCTGATTGCGGAAATTAATATTTTTTATTTTATAAATAAAATGGTAAAAGTATATTCCACGCCGACTTGCGTATATTGCAAAACATTAAAGGGTTACCTTAAAAAAAATGGAATTGAATTTGAAGATATTGATGTGTCGAAAGACGAAAAACAGCTTCAAAAAATGATAAAAGATTCCGGGCAAATGGGCGTTCCTGTTGTTGATATCGACGGGGAAATTATAACTGGTTTCGACAAAGAAAAAATAGATACACTATTAAAAATAAATCAATAATATGATTAAAGTTGCAATAAATGGTTTTGGCAGAATAGGCCGTCAGGTTTTCAAAAATATTGAGCAATCTCATCCGGATTTGGAAGTTGTTGCCATAAATGATTTGACCGACAATGAAACGCTGGCGCATCTTTTAAAGTATGACTCGAACTATGGGAAATACGGAAAAGAAATTTCAGCAACCGAAGATTTGATTATGGTCGGGAAAAAGAAATATCTGGTTTTGGCTGAAAAAGATCCTGAAAAATTACCATGGAAAGATTTGAAAATCGATATTGTTTTGGAGTGCACAGGATTTTTTACTAATGATGAGGGCGCAAGAAAACATATTACAGCCGGAGCTAAAAAAGTTATAGTTTCAGCTCCTGGAAAAGATTTGCCCGGATTTGTTTTGGGAGTTAACGCAGACGAATTTGACCCCAAAAAAGTGGATGTGATGGACATGGGTTCTTGCACAACAAATTGTTTGGCCCCGATTGCAAAAGTTTTAAACGACGAGTTTGAGATTGTCAAAGGATTTATGACAACGGTCCATAGCTATACAAACGACCAAAAAATTCTTGACTTGCCGCATAAGGATTTGAGAAGGGCAAGGGCCGCGGCAATAAATATGATTCCAACTTCAACCGGAGCTGCTAAAGCCATCGGAAAAATGATTCCGGAGTTGAACGGCAAATTAGACGGAATCGCCATCAGAGTTCCAACTCCAACTGTTTCTGTTTTAGATTTAGTTGTTGAGGTTAAAAAATCAACAACAAAAGAAGAAGTTAATCAAGCTTTTAAAAAAGCAGCCGCTGAAAAACATTTCAAAGGAATTTTAAGAGTGGAAGAAGAGCCATTAGTTTCAACGGATTTTAAAGGAGATACATATTCGGCAATAGTTGACGCAGAAGAAACAATGGTAAAAGACAATCTGGTAAAAATCATCGGCTGGTACGATAACGAGTGGGGGTACAGTTG
>CAYOIH010000034.1:0-8171 GCA_964404005.1 uncultured Candidatus Saccharibacteria bacterium | reverse complement strand
AACATGTTTTAAGTGCCTCATACTGTAAAGTATACCAGTGGCCAGTGCATTTATTTACACTGAACGGAGCGAAGTGGTAGAATTAATACAATATATCATGGTTAGAAGGAACAAAAAAAAGAACAAACCGCCCCGAATAATTTTTGGGTCGTACATCAAAAAAAATCCCATTATTCTATTTGTAATTATAGGATTGGTTGTTTTTTTGTTTGTAGTACTGTCTTTTCTATTTTTTCATAAAGTTTCTGTCAGTATTTATGTTTTTCCCGAAAATCCAAAACAGGGGGATACAATTTTTATAAGAGTAAAGAGCGAATCCGCCGAGGTAACGGGGAATTTAGGCCAGGAACAATTAGTTTTTTATAGAAAAGGGAACTCTTCCGAGTGGATATCTTTTTTAGGAATTGATGCTGACCAAGCTCCGGGCGACTACAAAATTTCTGTGGATACATCTAATGCAGAGCACTTGGTAAGCCAAATAAAAGTGTCCGCAGCAGACTTTTCAAACGCGCCCGTAGTTGCAGCTCCAAGCCCGTGGCAAACCGGACGCACGGACGAAGAGGCGGTCGATAATATAGTAAAAAATGACAACCCTATATTAAAAAAAGTTCTAGATAATTTCACCCCCCAGCCATATTTTATATCTCCGTTTTCTATGCCCTTAGGATTAATGGTAAAAAGCGGATTTTCATTTGGAGAATTTATCGGGTTCGGCAAAGACAAGCTTCAGCACCTCGGAGTTGACTTAAAAGCTCCGGAAAAGACAAATGTTTATGCCGTAAACGACGGAAAAGTCGTTGCAACCCTTAACTTGTCTAATTATGGAAAAACCGTTATTATAGACCATGGATTGGATATATTTTCTTTGTATTTGCATCTCGAAGAATTCAAAGTTTCCGAAGGCCAGATGGTTTCCCGCAGTCAGCTTATAGGATTATCTGGAAAAACTGGTTATGTCACTGCTCCTCACCTCCATTTTTCAATGAGAGTTGGAAGCTCACGCGTTGACCCATTTGCGTTTATTCAGTCTACCCAAAAGATGAACGACAATTTTTTCTTAGCCGATGTTACCAGCGCATTCTTAAATATTTTTAATAAAAAATAAATTTTTTGATGAAGAAGATAATAATATACACAGACGGAGGTTCGCGCGGAAATCCGGGAAAAGCCGGAATCGGCGTTGTGTTTTGTAACGAAAAAGAGCAGACTATTAAAAAGTACGGCGAGTATATCGGCGATAATTTAACAAACAATGATGCCGAATATCAGGCCATAATTTTTGCTTTGAAAAAATTTAAAGCGGTTTTTGGTAAAGCCCTGGCCAAAGATACAGATCTTGAGATAAGAGCTGATTCGGAACTGGTTGTAAAACAATTGAACGGAGATTACAGGCTGTCAGACCCGAAAATACAGCAGTTTTTTATAGAAATTTGGAACTTAAAGTTTGACTTTAAGTCTGTGAAATTTAAACATATCCCGCGCGAAAAAAACAAAGAAGCAGACATGTTGGTCAATGAAGCGTTAGACAGAAGCGGTAAAAACCAAACATTGATTTAACGGCTCATTTTCTTATTTCCCGCGCAATAAAAAACATACAAAAAGCTCGTCCTTCGATGAACTAAGGACGAGCCTTTTTGTTGTCTCAGCAAGACTATAAGCCGAATTCTGTATTAAGCCTGCACTGAGCAAGCCGAAGTGTGATCATCTGTCTGCCCATTCGATTACTCTCAGGGTCAAGCGAACTACTTTTAACAGAATTTTGAGATGTATTTAACCCAATCTTCTGCTTTGTTCTTGCGCCCAATAAGGATTTAGCCGTTTCAGTCCTGTATTACTACAGGAGTCGCCCTGCAAAATTCGCTTTCGCTCATCGCTGGGCGCCTCGCTCTTTCGAGCTTGGCGTTTCTGCTCGCACCTCGCATCTTACGATGGACGGCCGTTAGCCGCTATTTTTTTATCCGCCCTTTCGGGCGAGATGGTGTTCGGACTTTCCTCCCTTTATTTTCGATAAAGAGCGATCACGCATCTTACTGAGACACTTTAATATTACCGCTTTTTTGGTCGTTGTCAAGTGTTTGAAAAAAACATAAAAAAAGGTTATTATACGATTAATTAACAAAAACAATTTGAATAACAGTTTTCTTAATTCTCAGACAAAATCAATCAGTTCTGCTTCTTTGATTCTGGCGGCCTCCTATTTGGTTAGCGCGTTTTTGGGCTTAATAAGAGACCGTCTTTTAGCAGGAACCTTCGGCGCCGGCACCGAGCTGGATGTTTATTATGCGGCTTTCACCGTTCCGGATTTTATCGCTTTAATTTTAATTTTTGGGGCAATATCGTCAGCCGTGATTCCAATATTCAGTTCTTATCTTATAAAATCAAAAGAAGAGGCGTGGAGGTATGTCTCTATGCTTTTTAATGTGTTTTTGGGTTTTTTAATTATTGTATGCGCGATTTTAATGATTTTTACACCTGCAATAGTTTCTTTGATAGCCCCGGGATTTTCCGGAGAGAAAAGGGAACTGGCAGTTTTATTGATGCGTATCATGTTTTTGAGCCCGATTATTTTGGGAGCTTCAAATATGATAAGCGGCATTTTGCAGGTTTTTCACAGATTTATAATAACAGCTTTAGCTCCATTGCTGTATAATCTTGGAATAATAATTGGAATTTTATTTTTTGTGCCAAAATTCGGATTGCCGGGCCTGGCGTGGGGGGTGGTGCTTGGCGGAGCGCTGCATTTACTGATTCAACTGCCCGCATTCTTTTTTTCCGGGTTCAAATATAAAGCAAGCTTTAATTATAAAGACCCCGGAGTTGTTAAAACAATAAAACTTATGGTGCCAAGGTCCTTGGGTTTGGGAGCCGGGCAATTAAACACAATTGCCACAACAGCCATTGCTTCAACTTTGCTGGCCGGCTCGATTGCGGTTTTTAACCTGGCAAACAATCTGGCGTCAATTTTAGTCAACGCAGTTGCGGTTTCTGTTTCAACGGCTTCTTTTCCTTCAATGTCTATGGCATTTTTGAGGGACGACGGCGAAGAATTTTTAAGAAAATTTTCCGGCATATTCCGCCAGATTATTTTTTTGGTAGTTCCGTTGAGTTTGCTTATTTTAATTCTAAGGGCGCAGATAGTTAGGGTGGTTTTGGGAGCAGGAAAATTCGGCTGGGCAGACACAAAACTTACAACCGCCTGCCTTGGAATTTTGGCTTTAAACTTAATTGCCCAGGCCTTAATTTTATTTCTGTCAAAAACATTTTATGCAGCCCACAACACAAAAATTCCGGCAATAATCAGCGGATTAACAGTGGGCTTTAATATAGTTTTGAGTTTGTTGCTGGTGTGGCTTGTCAGATATTTTGCCGGATTCAATTTATTTTTGCAAAATCTCTTACGATTGGGCGGAGTTGCAAATATCGGAGTAATCGCGTTGGCTTTGGCTTATACAATCACAGCTGTTTTGGAATGTTTATTGCTTTTATATATGTTTTACAAAAAATTTCCGAACTTGCGGGTAAAGGAAATTTCAGATTCTTTATACAAAATTTTAATAGCCTCTTTAATAATGGCGGTTCTCACTTTTATTGTTCGGCAATTACTGGGCGCTGTCATAAGTTTGCAAACCTTCTGGGGAATATTTTTCCAGTTGATTGCCTCCGGCGCCGTCGGCGTTGCAACCTATGCCATTGCTACCCATTTCCTCAAATCTCCCGAGAGCAAAACAATTATCGATTCGCTTTCTAAAAAGTTTTTATATCCAGTTAAATAATATGCAAGAGAACATACGAAATTTTTCTATTATCGCGCACATTGACCACGGAAAGTCGACCTTAGCGGATCGGCTTTTGGAATTGACCAATACAATCGATAAGAAAAAAATGATGCCGCAGTTTTTAGATTCAATGGATTTGGAAAGGGAAAAGGGAATTACGATAAAACTGAAAGCAATTAGGATGAATTATAACTATGAAGGTGACCCTTCGACGGGGCTCAGGGCAGGCGATTATATTTTAAACCTGGTTGATACGCCAGGCCATGTGGATTTTTCTTATGAAGTTTCAAGGTCTATGGAAGCTGTTGAGGGAGCTGTTTTATTGGTTGACGCAACGCAGGGCATTCAGGCGCAAACATTGGCTAATTTAGAATTGGCAAAACAGCAGGGTTTAAAAATTATTCCGGTAATAAATAAAATTGATTCGCCGATTGCCAAGGTTGAAGAATCGGTTGAAGAGCTGGCAAGCCTTTTAAAAATTTCACCGGATGAGATTTTAAAAATTTCAGCAAAAAACGGTATCGGCGTCCAAGAAGTTTTAGAAAAAATAATTCGCGATGTACCTGGGCCCTTCGGCACGGCTCAGGGCGAAGATAAACCCTTTCGGGCGCTTATCTTCGATTCAGAGTACGATTCTTTTAAAGGTGTTATTGCTTTTGTGAGAGTTGTTGATGGAGAAATTTCTAATGGAGAAGAAATTGAGTTAATGGCAACAAAAACGCCCGCCGAAGTGAAAGAGCTTGGATATTTGAACCCCTTATTTTCAGCAAAAGAAAAAATTAAAGCAGGGGATATCGGATATATCGCAACAGGAATTAAAGAGCCCGGAAAGGTGAGAGCCGGCGACACGATTATTAAATTACGTCCGATTGGATCTAAGATTATTATACAGCCGTTGCCCGGCTACCAGGAACCAAAACCAATGGTTTTCGCCAGTTTATATCCAGAAAATCCGGATGATTTCGATGCGTTAAAAGTTGCTTTGTCAAAATTAAAATTAAGTGACCCCGCGCTTGTTTTTGAGCAGGAAATGAAAGAGGCGTTGGGCAGGGGATTTAATTGTGGATTCTTAGGAACCCTTCATATAGAAATTATTTCTGAAAGATTGCAAAGAGAATTTGGGTTAACGCTCGTAATTTCAACACCGTCTGTAGTCTATAAAATTTTTGACCAAAAAAACAAAGAGACCCTTGTTCACTCTGCATCAGATTGGCCCGAGAACCCATCAAATATTAAAAATACAGAAGAACCATGGGTGTCCTTAGAGGTTATAGCTCCAATAAATTATATCGGAAAATTAATGGAAATTTTAAAAAGCTTAAAAGGAAATTATATTCAAACAAACTATTTAACTCCCGAAAGAGCGATTATCGTTTTTGAAACTCCTTTGCGCGGAATTATCGCCAATCTTTACGACAAAATCAAAACTGCCAGTCAGGGTTATGCCTCAATGAATTACAAGCTTTTGGGATTTAGGCCCGGCAGGCTGGTAAAAATGGAAATTTGGGTAGCGGGCAATAAAGAAGAGGCATTTTCCAGAATTGTTGCGGAGGACGAAGCTTACACAGAAGGTAAAAAAATGGTTGAAAAATTAAAAGACGTTTTGCCACCCGAGCAATTTTCAGTTGCTTTGCAAGCTGTAATAGTAGGAAAAATTATTGCCCGAGAAACAATTTCGGCCCGCAGAAAAGATGTTACAGGATATTTGTATGGAGGGGACGTAACACGAAAAAATAAACTTTTAGATAAACAAAAAAAAGGTAAGAAGCTAATGAAGCAAAAGGGAAGAGTTAATATTCCTTCAAAAGCCTTTTTGGAGGTTTTCCGCGCCTAATTAAAATTGGACAAATAGTTACTTTGGTAATATAGTTTAATTGGTAATTTGAAAATAGGAGACCAGTCATGAAAACAGAATTTTGGTTTTTTGGGGTTGGCGATAATGTCTTTGAATTATGGGAAACGGTCAACGGCAAACCGATGCGGGTAGATATGAGCAGGAACGCCAATCCTTTTTTTGCCAAGGGACAGTTCGCAGCAAAAGCAGTTGCTAAAACCATGGATAGGATTAGCAGGCAAATAAAAGATCCTATTACGGTTTATTTATATCCTCCGAAAATGCTTGAAGAAATGAGCCCTGGATATTATCGACGGCTCACGCAACAAGAGGAATATCAAGCAAGGAAAGTTTTGCAAGATGAAAATCTTCGACAGTTCGCGCGGCATTGGACTTAGGGAAACCTAAGTCTTTTTTATACTTCAGATACGTCACCCATGGCGGGGATTTCGATTGGGAGAGATGGATAAGTTTTTTCTAAAATAGTTTTAAAAATTTCGGATTGGGGGAGTTCGGTGTGGACTAAAAATATTCTCTGTAGATTTTTAATATGAGAAATATAATTTAGTAAATCGTTTTGGTCTGCGTGGGAGCTGAATTCGTTTAAGGTTTTTACTTGCGCCCGTACATCATAATTTTTTCCATATATTTTTACCGGGCTTATTCCTTCTACAATTTTACGGCCCAAAGTGTTTTCCGCCTGATAGCCCGTTATTAAAATTATATTTTGCGGATTTTCTATATTATTTTTTAAATGATGCAAAACTCTTCCGCCCTCGCACATGCCCGAAGCCGAAATAATAATTAGCGGTCCTCGTTTATTATTTATCGCCTTAGAGTCTTCTACCGAGCGCACATAAAACAGATTTTTCATGGTAAAAGGGGAGTTTCCGCGGTTGCCAAAATCTTTCCAAAATTGCTGGTTGAAGTCTTTTACAAATTTCGGGAATATATCGGTAATATTTTCGGCTAACGGGCTGTCTACATATATTGGTATCGCCGGCACGCTTTTTTGGTCTATTAATTTGTGTAAAATATAAATAATTTCTTGCGTTCTGCCCAAAGAAAAAGCCGGAATTATTATTTTGCCTTTTGTTTTTATAACAGCGGTTATCGCATCCCTGAATTCTCCGGTTGCCTCTGCTATGGGCTTATGCAATCTGTCGCCATAAGTACATTCTGTAATTAAAGTTTGAGTATCTTCTTTTATGTATTCAGGAGAATGCAAAATGGGCGAGTTTTCTCTGCCAAGGTCTCCGGTGAAAGCGAGTGTCTTGGACACTCGTCCTGAGCTTGTCGAAGGATCGTTTTCCGTAATTTCCAAAAAAATTATTGCTGAGCCCAAAATGTGTCCGGCGTCGTAAAGTTTAAATCTTACCTGTGCCCCGAGGGGTATATTTTTATTCAGTTCCGTCCACTCATTGCTTTCTCTAAAATATTCAATTGGTTCAAAACGTTCCACAACTTTTTGGACATCGTCTGCCGTGTAGGTCGGAATAATCGGCTGTTCGCCATTCTCTAAATGCCTATTAAAATATTCGCAATCCTGTTTTTGTATTTCAGCAGAATCCGACAAAATATATTTTGCAATTTTAGCCGTGGCTTTTGTGCAGTAAATTTTTCCTTTAAATCCGTCTTTCACTAAAAGCGGAAGGTTCCCACAGTGGTCTAAATGCGCATGCGAAAGTATAACAGAGTCTATGCTGTCAGCCGGAAAGGGGAGCTCGCTGTTTTGGCGGTTTGATTCGGCTCTTTTGCCCTGATACAAACCGCAATCTAAAAGCAGATTATATCCTTGAGTTTCTATTAAATGTTTGGAGCCGGTAACATTTTGATCGGCCCCTAAAAAATGTATCTTCATCTTTAATTATTTTATCACAAAAACTATCGCTGAGCTAAATTATGGAACGGCTTGATTGAGGCGAATTTTTGTGTTAAAGTAATAAACATACCCCGCAAGCCGGGGCAGGCATCGGGCCGTGGAGGAGTAGTACCTCGGGAGTCTCATAAGCTCCAGGCCCCCGTGCAATTCGGGGCGGCCCAACACTTCGACTCGCTTCGCTCGCTCAGTGCAGGCATTCTGCTAACGCGAGCGAGGCGAAGTGCCCAGTTCGACATGGCTCACTGCAGGCCGAGGATGTCGAAGGGCAAACATTATGGCAAAATGGTTTATGTATATTATTGAGTGCGATGATAAAAGTTTATATACTGGAATAACTAATAATTTAGACCGCAGGTTTGAGCAACACAGTAGAGGAATAGGAAGTAAATATACGGCCTCGCATAAACCAATTAAGATTTTATTTTCTGAAGAGTACAATACCCGTAGTGAGGCGTTGAAGCGAGAGTGGCAGATAAAAGGATGGTCACATATTAAAAAATTGAATTTTATTCTGATTCAAAATAAGTCGGGGTAGCTCAGTTGGTAAGAGCGTGGCATTCATAACGCCAAGGTCGTGGGTTCGACTCCCACCCTCGACACCAAATTGAAAATAAAATAAATTTTGCGGGCGTAGTCCAGCCTGGTTTAAGACGCCTCCCTGTCACGGAGGAGATCAGGG
>CAYOIH010000033.1:0-8252 GCA_964404005.1 uncultured Candidatus Saccharibacteria bacterium | reverse complement strand
GAAGAGGCAAAAAATCAATTAATAGACTGTAAACTATGTTCAGTGGCTTGAACACTTAAATTATAATGGTAAATGGAGAAAACGGAAAAAATAACTTACCACCCCAGACAAAAATCTTAAGAAAATTTTTATTTGTAAGCTGGGAAAGCTTATCGGGAGATCTGGCCTTACAAATTAAAAAAGAGGGACACGAAGTAAAAATTTACGTAAAATCAGAGGCAGAAAAAGATGTTTACGAAGGATTTCTGGAAAAAATACAGGACTGGAAAGATTATATCGATTGGGCCGACGTTATTGTTTTTGACGACGTAGGATTCGGCGAGTTTGCAGATGACCTGCGAAAAAAGGGCAAACTTGTCATTGGCGGTAGCGTTTACACAGACAAACTCGAAGAAGACAGAGAGTTCGGACAATCGGAAATGAAAAGAGTCGGAATGCTTACCCTTCCCCACTGGGATTTTTCCGATTACGACCTGGCTCTTAAATTTATCGAAGAAAATCCCGGACGCTATGTTTACAAACCATCCGGATATGTAGGGTCGGATTCGAAAGGACTTTTGTTTTTGGGAAAAGACGAAGATGGAAAAGATATCCACGAGATACTTAAATCCAACAAAAAAGTCCTGCAAAAAAGAATAGAACAGTTCCAACTGCAAAAATTTGCGCAGGGGGTAGAAGTGGCGGTGGGCGCTTTTTTCAACGGAAATGATTTTATTTATCCGATAAACGTAAATTTTGAACATAAAAAACTTTTCCCGGGCGATATTGGTCCATTCACGGGCGAGATGGGAACATTAGTTTACCATTCTGGGCCCAATACCATTTTTAAAACCACCTTGGAAAAAATGCGCGAAGATATAAAAAAATCCGGCTATGTAGGATATATAGATATTAATTGTATCGCTAATGCCAGGGGAATTTATCCACTGGAATTTACCTGCAGGTTTGGATACCCGATAATTTCCATACAAATAGAAGGAGTCATCTCCGAATGGGGAGAATTTTTATACTCAATTGCAAAAGGAGAAAATTATGACTTAAAAACGAAAAAGGGATTCCAGATCGGAGTTGTCTGCGCCATTCCCCCATTTCCATTCGACGATAAATCAGAAATGAATATTTATAAAGATTTATCAATAATTTTTAAAAAACCAAACCTTGAGGGCGTACATTTGGGAGATGTAAAAATGGTTGATGGCGACTGGAGAATTGCCGGAGAATCAGGATATGCTCTGGTTGTCACAGGATCGGGCATTACTGTTGAAGATTCCAGAAAACAGGCATATGGCCGTATTGAAAATATATTATTGCAGAATATGTTTTACAGAACAGATATAGGTCTCGGATGGTCTGAAGATTCAGACAAATTACAAACTTGGGGGTATCTATATTAGTGCCCTGTGAATATTTTTAAACAAAAAAGCCCTGTTTCAAAACAGGGCTTTTTTGTTTCAATACTTAAACTCTTTGTAATTTTGGAAAGATAATGGCCAGATAAATGGCGGATAACCCCACTAAGATGTAAACAATCGTGACCAGTAATGGAATAGAACCCAAAATCATGGTAACTAAATTATAACCTAGCGCGACCAACAACCAATTTAGTCCTCCGACAATTACTAAAATAAGAGCTATAATGTCTAATGTATTTAATTTCATATGAGTATTATATTTATTTTTAATAACTCGGCCTTTAATTAATTATACCACAAAAAGGTGCGTCAAGTGCCGACGAGCGTCGTGTCTATCTTCAGTTCATCCCCTAATTTCAGCCCAATTTCTTCGCACAGCCCGGCGTTTATTTCCAAAACATATTTTGCGCCAACCCCAGGGTTAACCGACGGGCAGATCAAACTTTTACATGGCTGCACGTTGCTGGCAATAAAAACAACTTTGCTGTTGCTGTCAGCCCATATAATATCTAAGGGAATTAACGTGTTTTTCATCCAAAAGGGATAATTGCCCTCTTTGTCAAAAACAAAAAGCATACCATTGTCTTTGCCCAACTCTTTCCTATATATTAGTCCTTTCTCTCTTTGGACCTGTGTCGTTGCAACTTCAACGTTAAAACAATTTTCCTTTATGCAAACAGAGCCCGATTTTAATTCGGAACTAGGCGCCAATAAAATTCCTGCATAATGAAAAAATATATAGAATAAAACAACAACTGCGATTATTAGTAATATTACCTCAAAGTAGATCCTCATTTTTTCAAATTTTTAGCGTTAATTACAATTAGAGCGTGAAAATCTTGATACAGCCGGTAATCTCTTTTCAAGTTTCCCTCAAATAATTTTTGCAGAAAATGATAATCCATTCCCTCTGTTAAACTATAATTTTTAACCAGCCTCCTGGTATATTCATCTATCACGAAAATCGGCTTGTCTAACGCATAAAGTAAAATACTGTCTGCTGTTTCCGGCCCGACGCCCTTTAACCTCAGCAAATCGCCTCTCATCTGCTCCTGCCCGATTCTTTTTGCCCCCTCTAGCCCGCCGCATTTCTTTATTATAAACTCCGCAAGACTAAAAAGGTATTGCGATTTTGTTTTATGAAATCCGGCGGGCTTTATTAAGGGATCCAGCTTTTTTGGTCCAAGACGAAAAATACTATTTAAAGAAGACGCCTTTGCTTTTTTCAAGTTTCCCATCGCCAACTCCACATTTTTCCAATTTGTATTTTGTGTTAAAATCGCCCCGATCATCACCTCTTCTCTTTCTTTACCAGTTTTTGGCCTTTTACGCCACAATTTCCATTGCCCCGATGGCTTTCCATATTTCCTTTTCAGTTCTTTATATAGTTTCTCAATAATCTTTTTGTAAATCATATTCAATTATTCTAACAAAAAATCGCCCAAAAGGCGACCTTTCATTAGCTCCGGGACCTGGATTCGAACTCCCGCTATGCGTAGCGGGACAAGCCAGATACCCTCCTCTTCACCCCGCTATAATTAGCGGGGCAAGGAGGGATGTGTCCCCGCCTCTACGGCGGGTCGCCGATGAGGCGACTACCAATTTCTACGCAAGGCTGCGAGGCTTGGACTCGAACCAAGATAAACGCCTTCAGAGGGCGCGATCCTACCATTAGATGACCTCGCAGCCCTGCGTAGAAATACCCTATTTAATTGATAATTTTCCTTTTAACACTTCTCGCCCGTAGCCAGTTTTATAAAATCTCTCGCCTTTTTTTGCCAGATCATAAGAATTATACGCCCCATAATACACTAAATCGAACGGCCGATTATTCTTTGTATATGTTCCCCCATGTCCGTCATTGTGCTCCTTAAATCTTCTTTTCAAATTATCTGTCGAACCAATATAATGCCTATTATTCTTTTCACTTTTTAAAACATATGTATAAAACATATTATGTCCCCGCCTCTACGGCGGGTCGCCGATGAGGCGACTACCATTAGACGATCCCGCAATAATACTTCTATGTGTCTAAATGCTTTTTTACAACGATGACAGCTGAAATTACCCCTACCCATACTCCAAAACCTAACTGTATTAATACAAAAATCCACCAATTAGTCAAGAAATATCCGAACATATCAAAACCCGGTAAAACAACTCCTATTTTAGAAGACAAAAAATAAGAAAACAATCCTGAGAGCAAAATACAGATTAAAAATGAGACAACGCCGTAAATTATTCCTTGAACTACAAATGGACCGCGCACAAACCAATCAGAAGCGCCCACTATTCTCATGGTTCTAATTTCCTCTCTCGAATTTTCTATGGCAAGCCTTATTGTGTTGAAAACAACCAATATAGAGAGAATAACCAAAATAATTCCAAATAATATCCCGTATAGGTTTATATTGGAAGTGATAGAATAAACTTTTTCAATCGTATCTTTTTTTTCTGAAAAATCAACCTTGTCAATCAGTTTGCTGTAATCCGCCGTCTGCAAAGTATTCGAAACTGCTGCATATTGCTCGGGGTCGCCGTTAGTTGCGATATTCAACGACGGCAAAAACGGATTGCTACCCACTTCCTGCAAAGCTTTGGCTAAAACCGCGTCGTCTTTGTGCTTCTCGTTAAAAGACGCCAACGCCTGGTCTTGAGAAATATACTCAACGCCTTTTATATTCGGCGACATCTTTAAAATTTCATCTTTCACATTCAAAATATCCTGCTCCTGCGTCCCGTCCTTAAAGTAAGCTGTTATGTCTATTTTATTTTGGATTTGAGAGGTCAGATAACCGACCATTCCATGGAAAAAGAAAAGCCCGGATACAAGCATAATTGCGATAACCAAAACAAAAACTGCCGCAACTGATATTCCCTTATTTCTGCTAAAATCATTAGTCGCGAAAGTTAAAACTCTTTTTAGGCTGGTTAACATATTTAAAAAAATTTAAAATTAAAAATTTAGATAATGAATCTTCCCTCTGCCTCGTCTCTTATTATTTTTCCGTCTTCGAGAGTTATTACTCTTTTCCCCAATTTATTTATTGTTTCTCTGTTGTGCGTCGCCAATATAACTGTTTTGCCCGACTGATTCATTTTTTGCAAAAGAGAAATTACTTCATAGGTATTATACGGGTCAAGATTTCCTGTGGGTTCGTCAGCAATAATAATATCGGGATGATTTACAAGCGCCCTAGCAACCGCCAGCCTTTGCTGTTGGCCCCCGGAAAGTTCATCTGGAAAATTATTAATCTTTTTTTCAAGGCCGACAACCTCCAAAACTTTAGCAACTTCTTTTTCTATTTCCTTGTTTTCTCTGCCTTCCACTTGCATAATATATGCCACATTTTCGTAAACGGTTTTTTTGGGCAGTAACCTATAATCCTGATAAATTCCCCCTATTCTTCTTCTTATTTTTTGAATTTCAGAGGCGTCTGCGTCGGCTAAATTTACATTTTCAAAATAGATTTCTCCGGAGGTTGGAATTTCCAGGCCCAAAATCAGGCGCACTAAAGACGTTTTACCCGCTCCGGATTTTCCCACAATAGAAACAAACTCTCCCTCTTTTATTCCAAAAGAAATATCTTCCAAAACAACGTTAGGGGTACCATTTGGGTCGGAATATATTTTTGTTACGTTGTTAAACTTAATCATTTTACTTTAATTTTAGCTCTGTCTCAATAAAATTATCTAATTTTCCGTTTAACACTCCTTCTGTGTCTGATGTTTCATATTGCGTTCTTAAATCTTTCACCATTTTATACGGGTGCAAAACATAAGACCTTATCTGGTTGCCCCACGAAGCGGAAACCGGGTCTCCCCTCAATTCTTTTATTTTTTCGGCGCGATTTTCTTCCTGCAATAAAGAAAGCTTGGCATATAAAATTTTCATCGCGTTTTCTTTATTTTTTCCTTGCAGCCTTTCTGTTTGGGAGGCTACCACAATGCCTGTTGGTATGTGCGTTATTCTAATCGCCGACTCTGTCTTGTTCACATATTGTCCGCCCGGACCCGATGCCCTAAAAGTATCTACTTTTAAATCGTCCGGTTTTATTTCTATATCCGTATCGCCACCTTTTATTTCCGGCAAAATATTCACTAAAGCAAACGATGTTTGTCTGAGCTTTTGCGCGTTAAACAGAGAAATTCTGACTAATCTGTGGACTCCCGATTCTTTTTTTAAAAAACCGTAAGCATAATTTCCGTTTATTTCCATTGTAACAGATTTAGTTCCGATTCTCCCCTCCGGTCCTCCAGCGTCTCCGAACGCCTGGTGTAAAATTACAACTTTATATCCTTTTGATGCGCAATATTTTTCATACATTCTTAAAAGCATTGTTACCCAATCCTGCGAATCTTGCCCGCCGGCTCCGGAAAATATTTCCAATATCGCATTGTTTTTGTCGTATTTGCCCGATAAAAATGTTTTAAATTCCTGCTTGCTTATTTTTTCTTCCAGTGTTTTCCCCGAACTTTCGTCCTGTAAAATTTTAAAATCTTCCAGATCCTTTTTTATTTCTTCTAAGTTTTCTATTTCATTTTTCAATTCCGAAATCTCCTGTTGAACTTTGACTGCACTTTGCGGATCATTCCAAAAATCCGGCGCCAAAGATTTTCTTTCTAACTCTTTTATTTTTTTTTCTTTTCCTTCTATGTCAAAGACAGTCCATCAAATGACAAACTCTTTCTTCCAAATTTTCGATTAAAATATTCTCTGACATCTGATGGAATTATATTTTTATTTTATAGTATCAAATTTTTGAAATAAAAAAAAGGGGCGATTGCAGTTCGCCTGGAATAATGGACTCAGTACGTAGGCGTAAGTAAAATGTGTAGTGAGAGTTGTGCCCTCACAATACACCTTTACGATGCGCCTTATCGACGCGGCGCCATTGACCGAGTTCCATAAACCAGGGAAATCTGAATCGCCCTTTGCTAAAAAGAACGAGGCGAAGAGCCAATCCGGGACGCAATTTGTCTCAAACCAGCCACGGCAGGCAAGACAAACCGGTCTCCTAAACTGACTCTTCGCAAAAGAATAAAACATGTTCCCAACGTGGCGTAAGAAGGCTTACTACTCAATTTCGTATGTAACGAGATTTACCTTCGACAATCAGCGCCACCTGAAGTCGAGTTCGTCACACGCTTGCCAGTTGCCCAGGAAACTGATAATCATCTATTGTTTACAGCTAATCTGCTTAAACGTGAATTACTGAAATTCTTGAAACTATGACTATCAATTTTCTGAGCAACTTGCCCTATTTCCAATATGCTCATATATTATCATATTATATGCCCTCTGTCAAGTGATAATACTAAACTTGAGCCGCTTGCAAAAATCGGACTTGCGTCTACGGTTTACGAAACCGTTGCTTTACTTCACCCCGTTAGAGCCACCTCGCAGATTTGAACTGCGGACCTACTGTTTACGAAACAGTTGCTCTACCACTGAGCTAAGGTGGCTCTAACGGGGCAAGCTAAGCTAAAGCGGCATGTCTGAGCGAGTGAGCGGAGTCGAACCGCCGTCTATTCCTTGGGAAGGAATCATTCTACCGCTGAACCACACTCGCAACATATTGAATATATTACATTAAAATTTGCTTTTTATCCAGCTCCACGTTCCTGATAGAGACCCAGTAAAATTATCCCAAAAATTTTGAGGCTTAACTGCCTCTTCCTGCTGTTTTGGAGGCGTTATAAAAATGTATTCTTTTTCGCCTGATTTTATCTGTCCTAATTGCTCGTAAGCAATTTTTTCTAAATAATCGGGATTATCAGAGTTGGCAATTTCATCTTTCAATGTCTGACTACTTGTTTCTATGTCTTCAATTTTCTGCTGGTAAGAGTTTATTTGACCGGCAAGATCCTGTTTTTTTTGATATATTTTAAAATCTGCTATAATAAAAACAAAAATAATTATTAAAAAAGCGACGCCAAGCGCCCTGAACAAAAGCTTGCTGTTGAAAAATTCTTTATTCCCTTTTTTGTCAAAATCTGCTACCATTAAATAAAATAAAAAAAATAATTATTATTACTATGAAAAGAAAAACAATTTTTAAAGTAACCTGGATTGTTTTAATAAGCTTGGTGGCAATAAGCACCGTCCTACTCTTAATCGCGCCGGTTCTCTAATTTAGATATTAACACAAAAAATCCGCTTTGAGGATATCTCCAAGGCGGATTTTTTATACATAGTTTTAATTATGCTAACCCTATACTATTAACCGCAGATTCATAAATGTCTAACACTTTTTTAGCCTCATCAACTGATATTTTATAATCGGGGTTGTAGACAATAGAATTTCTTATCTCGTGAGCCCTTAATACGTCTTTTAAAATCGGCGCTATCATTTTTCCGGCTTTTTGGATGTTTTCTTCAATATCTTTTCCGTCATATCCCCTATCGTCTAAAACTTCCGCCAAAAAATCATCTGCGTCAATTATGGCCAGCTTATAATCTGATTCGGTCCCGGATTCAATTCTTTTTTTAATCCTATTCCATTGTTTAGACATTTCCCGCTGGCCGTACGCTTGCCAAGAAAAAAACTCTGCAACGTCCTCTAAAAATTTGTACTGGAGCCACGAAGAGTTGAGCATAAAATAAATCACAAACACCAAAAAAAACATTGCGCAGAAAACAAAAACTAGCTTTACCGGAAAAATCATATCCTGTATTTGTGAAGAGGAAATAAAATAAATAAAATCTTTAATCCCGAAAAAGTTATAAACAGATTCCCATGTCATATTATTCTATTTTACCGCACGCACAAAAAAAAGCAAATAAATGCACTCGCCTATGGTACACTTTACAGTATGACATATTAAAACATGTTGCAA
>CAYOIH010000032.1:0-8843 GCA_964404005.1 uncultured Candidatus Saccharibacteria bacterium | reverse complement strand
AGGCAAAAAATCAATTAATAGACTGTAAACTATGTTCAGTGGCTTGAACAAAAAAGACTGGTTCTAAAACCAGTCCATAAGACTCTTTGTAAAAAACAATTCGATTACCGCTATTAAGAGCAGACAGTGGGCGGGATAACAGAACGACAAAACGGAATTTCTGGACGCTCTTCTACTGCTTCATTGCGCTCGCAAAATGTCTGAGGCTCATACGTTCTACCGTCAGCCAGTCGTTTTTCTTCGTCGCAGATTTTCCGAAACAGCCAACGGCTACCAACAAACGCCAATAACCTTGCCCTCCAACCATATTCTGCATACAGATTGTTGAGCAAAGAACGTATTTTAGCGCTCATTACAGGACTGTCGCGATAATATTTTGCTGCGGCGCCAACTACTGCTGAAAACCAAACTAGCCTGCGCGCTTCCCATTTAAATCTCCGGCGAATCCTCGCGTCGGGATGGTTGCGATATCGCTTCCATCCTTCAAGAGTAGTTTTTACTACGCGAAGCACACTGGGCCCATTGACTTCAAAGTCCCGCTTAAACGCCCGCAGGAGCATTTCGGTTTCCGCGCCAGGCTTGATTGAGCCGTGGCGCCAATTAAACCGATATTGACCATGTGCGTCGGCTGGGTTGATATCGTCGTCGCTCAGAATCACGCCGCGTTGTTTAAGATCGGCGTGCAGTGGCGAACCTGGCGAGGGCGAATAAAGCATAAACTGATGAAATTCTGTGTCGTGACTGACGGCGTAGTCGATCGCCTCATCGATGTTACCTGCGTTGTGTTCTTCTAGGCCTACAATTGTTGAGCCAAGAACACGTATGCCATGAGACTGGAGCTCGCGGACGAGCTTTCGCGTATCCGTTCCATCTAATTTGGAATACTCGCTGCCCTTGCCTTCCAGCCCCATCCACACCCAGGAAATTCCCAGTGCGACGAGTTGCTCCATCGTGTAGAGCTTAATCGCGTTAGCAGAGCTGAAAACATACAGAGCCCAGGACTTGTTATGCTTTTTCATCAACTCAAGTAAACGAAGCGCACGTTCGCGATGAAGCAAAAAGTTCTCGTCCATGACGAAAAATGACTGGACCTTCATCGCCACCTCGAGCTGACACATAACGCCAAACAATTCATCGCCGGTGCGATAAAAGTGTATACATCTCCCCTTGCCACCGAACATGGCCGAGGTAGAACAAAAATTGCAACCCAGTGGACAACCAACAGACGGAATTAGCGTAGCTGCTACATCGCCCGGTCTGTCCTTTGATTTTGTCCCGGCGCATCGCACTCCAAAACCAGAAACAATCATTGGATGGCGATAGGGCTGACTGGGATCTTCGTTAAGGTATTCACGAAACCAACGAACCCCCTCACCCTTAACGATGTAGTCGGCATCGATGCGGTCAAACAAACCGTCGACGTTAGAAATATGCCCGCCGACAACAATCTTCGCATTGGGCTGGTACTGCCGAATCAGCCGGCACATCTCAGCCACTTTGCCGATATTAGGGGCTATAGCGCTAATGCCAATAATATCGTAGTCGTGTTGTTGCATTTCTTGCACAAAACGAGCCAAGGTGGGAAAATCCAGTACCACACACGGCGCTTCGATATTAGCCTGAATAAGCATCAGCCCCCAGCTTCGGTGAAACATCCTCAGCGAAAAAGCTCCCTGAACCCGCGTGACTTGATTATGATACAGCTCCATCGGGTTAATCACCCGACTGCCATATTCGTCATTTTGGGCATACGGCCCAAAAACGCTACATAAGAGAACTTTTGCGTTTGATCCAAACGGATGAGGCTCAACTTTGTCTATTCCTACGGTCGTGGTGGTCATTTGTATCCTTCCTTCCTGAAAAACAATTGTTTTTCATTTTATGCGAGACTTGCCCGCATGTTTATAAAGGTTCAAGAATCATTAAAAAACTGATTCTTACAATATAACACGGGGCTAGACTATTGCAAGATGAGACATTATATGATACTATTTCATTATCATAATCATAAAAAATTATGGCAATAACAAAATCAGCAAAAAAGGCTATCAGACAGTCTGCAAGAAGAAAAAAGCAGAACGTCATTTATAAAGACGAAATAAAAAAACTTGTAAAAGAGGCTCGCACTTTGATTTTGGCAAAAAAAATAGACGAAGCAAAAAAACTCCTACCAAAAATTTACAGCGCGTTAGACAAAGCCGCAAAAGTTGGAGTTATTAAAAAAAATAACGCCTCAAGGCATAAATCAAGATTAACAAAATTAATAGACAAAAAAATCTAGGTTAACCCTAGATTTTTTATTTTAATCTCTTTATATTTCGGCCAGCAATAAATCCAAGGCCGTTTCCGGTTCAATTTTTCCCGTTTTAATATCTGAATCTATCTGAAAAATTTTACGATAGATTTTTTTTAGTTCCGGCATCGAAAAACGATTGCACAAATAATAACTTTTTTGAACCACAAAGGGGTGAAGCCCGCTTTTTTTAATTACAGCGCCATATGAATTTGGGGCACCCATTGGGTCATCCTGCAGTTCTTTTATTATTAAAAGATTTCTAAACTGATAAGAAATCATTGAAAGCAAATAAAGAGCGTTATCTCCGTCAGCAATGTGTTTATGCAACAAGCTTAACGCCTGTTTTTTATTTTTTGAAGCCAAGGCATCAATTGTTTTAAAAATATCATTTTCGGCGCTTGGTTTTACCAGCAACTCAACATCTTCTTTTTTTATGACGTCCCCGAATTTAAAATTTGATAATTTATTTATCTCGTTTGCCATCTTCCATAAATCGTTTTTAACAAAATCACACAACAAGTCTAGGGCAGTAGAATCTATTTTTGTGGGGTACCCGTTGGGTCGTTTTGTAAGCTCTTTAAAAACCCACTTTTTAAGATGAGCAGGCTGTAAATAATCAAACTCCTGACACTTGGCATTTTTTTGCATTGCCTTAAAAAATTTAGTCCTTTGGTCTGGAGCGCAATCTTCATAAACAATAATAATATCTTTTGCCTCTTCTAGGTTTTTAATATTTTTCAAAAAATCACCCTGAAACTCCGTATCACTAAAAGCGTTTTTTATTATTATTAATTTCTTTTCCACAAACATGGAAGCAATTTTGAAGTTACTGTAAAAATCATTGAAGTTTTGCTTGCCCTGAGCCGTGCCGAAGGGTTCGCCAACATTAATGTAAATTAAATTCAATCCGGACTTATGGACCTTTTTATAACCCTCAATTATTTCTTCCAATTTTCTCTTTGACCTATAAGAATCTTCGCCGTAAATAAAATAAATCATATCTGGGTTATTAATACCATAATTATTATAAAAAAATAAGCCCGTGAAAATCAACGGGCTCTGAAGTTTTGCGCTAACCATTTTCCGGAGCAACATGAGGCTTTTGTGGCTCTGCGCTCTTTTTCTCTTCCTTTTCTCGAGGCCAAAGGTGTAATTTCTGCATCAAAGCAACCATTCTCGAAACGGCGCTACTTGTGCGCTCTGCCGTCTCATTAACACCTTCAATCTTGGCACCCTGGATGGTCGCGACCTTTTTCAGCTCCTCTCGCAATGTCGCCAGTAGCGCAACGTGCTCTCTTTTCATCGCGTTGCACACTTCAGCAGATACAATATCTTTGCCACGCTCTGCAAACACCAGCCCCGCTTCTTTTGCTGCGGCTTTTTTACATTCTTCGGCAAGCAAATCCGTCTCCCGCTTAATAAGCCTTTCTTCAACAAGCTCCTTTAGCGAAAGTATGGTCCCGAAAATGCGGCGGAGGCGCGCCCTTTCTCTTCTGGCATTAACTACGGCAACCATGCCCACAGCAACAGTGGCAAAAACCGAAACCGCTAAAGCTATTATCGCGATCACCATAGGGATACTCCTCTTATATGTAAAGGTTCGTGGTTAAACAAATACAATTTCTCTTTAACGCCGTTAGATTTAAAAGTCAATAATTTTTAGATTTAATATTCTTTGCGTGAAGTATTTGGCAATGCGGGCAAAAGAATGCTGAACGCTGGCCTACTTTTATCCTTTTTATTTTTTCTCCGCATCGGCTGCATTTTTGCCCCTCGCGCTTATATACTTTTCTTTCTGTGTCAAAATCTCCTTTTGAACCGTCGGGCTTTCTGTAATCTGAAAAACTTTCCCCGCCCAGCTTAACTCCTAATGTTAAAACTTTTTTTATAGATTGATAAATTAATTTTAATTCTGAACTGTTTAATTTTTCAACTCTTTTCTCCGGATGTGTTTTTGCCTGCCATAAAATTTCCGAAACATAAATATTTCCTATACCTGCAATGATTTCCGGATTCATTAAAACTTGTTTTACTTTTCCCTTTTTATTTTTCAAAACTTCTTTAAATTTTATAAAAGTAAAGCTATCTTCCAACGGCTCGGGACCCAAGTTATTAAATTCCTCTGAATTTAATAATTCTTCTGTTTTCCACAACTCAACCTTGGCAAATTTTCTTGCATCTGACAGGGCAAGCATTTCTTTATTGTCCAAAAAAAATACCAGGTGTAAAAATCTGTTATAAGGATCATTTAATAGTCCCGAGCCGCTCGGGACCCAATTTCCAATTTCTAATTTCCAATTTCCAATTAGTAAATGGCCAGTCATCTTCTGGTGAACTAAAAGAGAATACCCTTCGGCGTGGCTCAGGGCAGGCCCATCCGACAAGTCAAAAATGACATTTTTCGCCCGGCGCCAAACTTTTTGTATTTTTTTACCTTTAATTATCCTTTTAAATTCTCCGAAATTTTTTGGTTTTTTGACGATTTTCTCCCAATCAGACCAAACATCAATAAAGGTCCTTTTTAGGACCTTTTTGCTTAGACCGTCTACTGTAGTTTGTACTTCAGGTAATTCGGGCATTTTTATTCTTCGTTTTCTACAATTTTCGGCTTTGATTTATTGTATTTGCCGATTTTTTGCTTAAAAGCATCCAGCTCTCTTCTAAGCTGTCCCGTCTCATCTTTTTTATCTTTTGCATCTTCTTGAAGCTTAGTTGATTCTTCAACCAGCCTCTCTAATTCTATAGTTCTGTTTTTTACTTTCTGCTCTAATGCATTTATTGTTTCTTCCAGCTCTTTGGTTCTAGCTTTTACTTTTATGCCGACAGATTTTTCCGCGTTTAACCCCTGCTCCTGGTTTGCCTCAAGCTCTTCTGCTATCTTATTAAAAACTTTGGCCAGCTCTGAAAGTTCGTCTTTGGTTTCTATATAAACTCTGCTAGACAGCTTTCCTTCGCTTAAGTCGGTTGCCCTGTCTAATATCTTTCTGATTGGAGAAGCAAGATTCTGGCCGACCGCCAAACCGAAGAAAAACACAAAAATAGCAAGAAGCAGAATAACAATATAAAAACTTAAGTTTAACTTATCATAGCCGACAGCTATAAAGACAACTATGGCAAAAATACCGACTGAAATTATGGGGACCGCGATTTTTGACGTAAGCTTAGACATATTTACGAAAATTTTAAATTTTTAATTTTAAATTTTTAATCAATTTTTAAATAATCAAATTTTTAATTTTTAAATAATGGTAAGCGGGCAATTAACGAGTTGAATTCTAATCTTTTAAAAATTTCTTCGACTTGATTTTTATCAAAATCGCCAAATCTGCAGTCCTCAATTTTGAAATCCATATCAACGTCTTTTCTCATTTGGGACAATTCGCGTGACATTAAAGCAGATTCTTTATTTAATTTTAAAGCTTCTTTCACTTTTGGTTTTAAAACAGCGGTGTCTGTTGCAAGCTCTTCGTAAAGGTTTTTTATACTGCCATACTTTTGTATTATTTCCGCCGCTGTTTTTTTGCCTATTCCTTCAACTCCCGGTATATTGTCGGACGGGTCGCCCGTTAAAGCTTTGAAATCCACCATCTGCTCTGGCGCCACACTGAACCTTTCCTCTACTTTCTTTATATCATAAATTACAGTATCTTTTATACCCTTTCCTAAAGTATAAACTTTTATATTTTCATTTACCAGCTGTAAATTATCCAAATCTCCTGAAACAATAAAAATCTCCGTATCATTTCCAGCCAGCTTGCAAATCGTGGCTATTAAATCATCTGCCTCAACGCCTTCTTTTGCAAAAACAGGAATCCTGAAAGCTTCCAAAATTTCTTTAGTAATCGGTATCTGCGAAATAATTCCCGAAGGAGTTGCGGGCCTTTGAGCCTTATAATCCTTAAACATTTCGTGCCGGAATGTCGGCATTTTTGTGTCAAAGCAGGCAACAATATATTCTGCTTTTAAATCATTTATGGCCTTGAATAAAGTTAATAAAAATCCGTAAACAGCCCCCGTTTCCTGCCCGGATTTTGTCATTAACGGCGGAAGCGCATGAAAAGACCTGTGCAACAGCGCATTCGAATCAATAATTATAAGTCGTTTCATTATAATTTATTTTACCATATCATCGCAGTTATACAAAAAAATCCGCGCTTATTTTTAGTCCCGCGGACTTTTTAATACCTATTTCCCCTCTCTTTTTTCTATTTGGGCTCGAATTATTTCCAACCTCTTCATATGATCTTGAAAATAAATATTGTCGGACAAGTTCACTCCAAATTCTCTACCAAACTCCTTACCTCGCTCAACAATTTCATTTTCAGCTTTTAATTCAGCTGCTAGTGGTTTTGCATCCATGTCTTCATACCTTATTCCTTCTTCCTTCCACCCCTCTCCTTCTGGCTCTCTTGGTGTTTCTCCTGGTTGTTTTGCCATAATTTTTATTTAGTTTAATAATAAAATCTTTTTCTTTTAGTTTACCCCCCCCAGCGCCAGTTTGTCAAGCGCAAAAATGTTTAAGACCCGACCTTAAACAAAGTTAGCAGGGTCGGTTACTGAAATTTATTTCTCTTTTGTCTTTGCCGATAAATTTAAAATCTATTTTCATAATATTTTTAGGTAAGACTTTTTCTATTTTTTCGGGCCATTCAACCGCCACGATATTTTTGGGGTTAGAAATAATTTCCGCAAAACCTAATTCCAAAATTTCAGCTGGCTTGTTTATGCGATAACAATCAATGTGATAAAAATGCCCGTCGTGAAAAATGTGCGACCGCACATTTTTCACGACGGGTGGAATTTTAAATCTTTTTTGAATTACAAAAGTTGGGCTTAAAATTTTTTCTTTTATCCCTAATCCTTTTGCAAACCCCTGTAAAAAGGTTGTTTTCCCTCCGCCAAGATTTCCTTGCAAAGCTAAAACCACTGCGCCAGTTCCACGGCGAAGCCCTGCATCGCCGGATTTTAAAAGTTCCTTGGCCAAATTTTCGCCTAATTTTTGCGTCTGTCCCGACGACCTCGTCGTCGTGGATCCTCGATGGCTTCGCCATCGGGATTTATAGCTTGTTGTTATATATTTTTTAGGCATGTGAATTAAATCGGTTGACCCCGTTAGAAGCCTTAAGAAAAATATTTTTACGTAAAAATATTTTTCCGTTGTCGCCCCCTTGAGGGGTAATATTTATCAATTAAAAACGCTCATCAGCCTGTGCATAAAACGGCTTCTAACGGGGTTGACTAAAAAAATTAAATCGAATAGGGTATTATAAACCTATGGAAACACAAGAAACAAGACAACTTATTTCTGATGCAAAAAATATTTATCTCATACCCTCTCAAGAGCCGGAGGCAATAGCTTCTATATTGGCTCTCTTTTATACTTTAAAAGAATTAGGCAAAAATGTAAACCTGATTTTAGACGACCTGCCCGAAAACCTTAAATTTTTGTCCCCATCTCTGGATTTTATTTCTTATCCAAAAAACTTTGTGGTTTCAATTCCAAACAATGTCGCCCAGATATCGCAAATTTACTATAAAAAAAATAGTGAGGCATTAAAAATACATTTGACATTGGAGGATGGCAATATAAAGAAAGATAATATTTCATTTTATTTTGCCGAGCCAAAGCCGGACTTAATTATAACTGTGGGAATTAAAGATTATCAAAAAGAGCTTTCGGAAAAATTAAATTCTTTCGGGTTTTTGCTCGATTCTCTAGTTATAAATATCGATAACGGCCAAAATAATAAAAATTTTGGCAAAATAAACTTAATAGAAAATAAATCCTTGGCGGAAATAGTTATCGGGCTGGCTGGAAACATTAATAAAGAAGCCGCCAGGTGCCTTCTAACAGGACTAGTTATTTATACTGAAAACTTTAAAAATAAAATAACCGCTGATATTTTTGAAGCAGCCTCAAATTTGATGAAAAAGGGAGTTGACTTATCAGAAATCGTAAAAAATGTTAAAATAACCCAATACTAAGAAATAATCATATATTATTTATGGAGGAAGCAAAAAAATTATTAGGGTCTGTCGCCATTTCCCCAAAAGTTATTGAAGAAGTGGTCGCCCAAATAAAAGACATTGCAGGATTTAAAAAGAAAATAGAAGAATATCTTGTTGGAAATGTCACAGAGCTTTTAGATATTATTTTATACGGAGCAATAATTCTTGATGCTTCCGATATTCATATTGAACCGCAGGAAGAAGAGGCAAGATTAAGAATAAGATTAGACGGCATTTTGCAGGATGTTGTTTTTTTTGACCACGATACATACCATCATTTACTCAGCCGCTTAAAACTTCTTTCAAAGTTAAAACTAAACATTGCCGACAAACCGCAGGACGGCAGATTCACAATTGAGGTTGAAGATTTACTGATTGAGGTAAGAACATCCAGCTTGCCCGCAGAATATGGAGAGTCGGTTGTGATGAGGATTTTAAACCCTAAAAGCTTAATCTCTTTAGATGACTTGGGCTTGAGAGACGACCTTTATAAAACTTTTCAAAAAGAAATCACAAAGCCAAATGGAATGATAATTGT
>CAYOIH010000031.1:0-9524 GCA_964404005.1 uncultured Candidatus Saccharibacteria bacterium | reverse complement strand
CATGTTTTAAGTGCCTCATACTGTAAAGTATACCAGTGGCCAGTGCATTTATTGTCTGGCTGTACTAATTGTGGCAGAATTAAGGTATAGTGGGCGCCGGCGTCAAACTATTGACAGAATATTAATATTAATGTATAAATAAACATATGGACTATTCTACGAAAGAGGACATAATTGAGCATATTTTTGCTAAGGCAAAAAACCTCATCTTGCCCTCAGAAAATAATAATTATAGATCCAGTTTTTTACAAAGTAATATTTTACTTTCTTGTGTTGTTTTGCTTTTAGTTTTGCGGATTTTTACAATTTTAATTTCGGTTAATTTCCCGCAGAACATATTTTTTGCCGATATAACGAGATCTTCCCTTGAGAATTTTGTTAATCAAACAAGGCAGTCTATGGGATTACAGACATTAACGGAAAATGCAAAATTAGATCAGGCGGCCCAATTGAAAGCGGAGAACATGGTGCAGAACCAATATTTTGACCATACCAGCCCAAGCGGAGTGTCGCCGTGGTTTTGGTTTTCTAAAGCAGGATATAACTATAAATACGCCGGAGAAAATTTAGCAGTCGGATTTTATGAGTCAAAAGAGGTTTATGATGCCTGGTTAAATTCGCCCTCACATAGGGCCAACATTTTAAATCCTAACTATTCGGAGTTCGGAACAGCTGTATTGGGAGGCTTCGGCCAAAATAATTCAATTATTGTTGTCCAGGAATTTGGAACCCAGTTGCCTCAAAAACAATCCGCAACAACCAACAATACCCCAAAACCGGCTGTGACGCAATTGGACGAAGGTGCAACAACTCAAACCGCTGAGCTGGCGCAGGGCGCTGGCAATCAAGCTTCTGCCGGCGCTAACGAGCAGGTGCTGTCGCAGACAACAGAATCACAAAATTTATTACAGCCGTCAAACGGTACCAGCACAAACAGTTTATATTCAAAATTCTTGAATTCCGTTTTGTACGATTACGACAAGTTATTGCGAAACACCATTTACGGAATTTCTTTGATTATTATCGGCATTTTGTTAACACTTATATTTTTCAGCTTTAATATCAACTTTAAAAAAGAACTTGTTTTTAGGGCTGTTTTAATTATAGTATTATTGTCTGTGGCTACGTTAACAAACAAAGAAATAATAATTGCGCTGATTCCTCATCAAATAATTATTTAACAATATGGACAGATCTAAAAAAATATTAAAAATGGCTGTGATGATATATCTGGCAAGTTTTCTGATTATAAACTGGAATGATGTTTCCTGGGTTTTTAATTATAAAGAAGTTTCCGGGCTGGTAAGCGATTTTTTTAACCCGTACCCTTCCATAGGCGCAACTACTATCGATGCTTATTTTTATCCAAACCACAGCCAAAATATAGCAACGCCGCAAATAATAGAAAATATTAAAACGAGCTATACTGACAAACAGAATACGCTGGAAATCCCAAAAATATCCATTTCCGTGCCTATTATCTTTGCTGACAGTACTGACAAAGATGCCCTTGCAAAAGATCTTGATTTGGGCACCGTATATTATCCGGGGTCTGTTTATCCGGGCCAAGTGGGGCAGATTGTAATTTTAGGGCACTCGGCTCCTCCGGGTTGGCCGGCAATAAAGTACGACTGGGTTTTCACTGATTTAGACAAATTAGCACCGGGAGACACAATCTCGATTGATTTAAATAATAAGCAATATACCTATATAGTTAAACAAAAAACAATAATCAAGAGGGGCGCGGACGTCCCAACAGACAATTTGTTGGCAGACAAAAACGTTTTAACGTTAATCAGTTGCTGGCCGCCGGGAAAGGATTATCAGAGGATCGCGGTTCAGGCAGTTTTAACTGATAGCTAAAACTAAGGATAGGGCTTGACTTTTTTTCTTGTAAATGGTAAGGTCTGATATTAAGCAAAAAAAATATATTATTAGTAATATAGTTAAAACTATAAAAAGCTATGAAAACAGCAAACAAGTTAATTATTATAGGCATTCTTTTACCGGTGGTGTTTGTTTTGGCGTGCGCCGGAACAGTAAAAGCCGACACCACAGGAACCATAAAGATAAACGTTGATGCTAATGGAGGAGCTGACCCGGACTGCTGGCCGGCAGACACCGCGTGCTCGGTTTGGTGGGGAGATGGAGTTGACCATGGTGTGGACTTGAACGCCTGCGTGCAGAAAGCCGTTAAATATGCGACAGGGTTGTCGGATATTTCAAATTTAAACATATCTTACCAGACAACTACAAGCATCTTAGCATGTAACGGATTTGATAAGGGCGACAAATCCTATAGAACCTACGAAGTTTCTTATTCTCCCAAGGAGTCTCCGATAACTGCCTCGTGTTCTGCTAATCCGAATCCTGTTCAAACGGGCCAGTCAGCCACATTCACATCTACGGTTTCCGGAGGTAGCAGCTATACATATTCGTGGTCGGGAGCCTGTACGGGCATATCCTCAAGTTGCAGCAACACTTTTTCTGGCGCAGGTACTCAAACAGCAACAGTTACAGTTACTTCAGGCACGCAAACAGCGTCTACTACTTGTTCAACCGTAGTGAGCCAGGTAACTCCTAATTTATCAGTTACTTGTTTAGCTAACCCAAGCTCGATTAATACTAATCAATCAACAACGTTTACAGCTTCAGCAACTGGAGGCAGTGGCAGTTATGTTTATTCGTGGTCGGGAGCCTGCACGGGTTACGGTTTAACTTGTAGTAAGATTTTTTCCAATTATGGAACTCAAAGCGCAACAGTTACAGCCACCTCCGGCAGCCAGACAGCGTCTGCTAATTGTTCTGTTGGCGTTAACCAAGTTAACACTTGTACTCCGAACTACCAGCAAAGATGCGTAGGCAATAACATATATTGGTACGACTCTTGTGGCAGTCAGGGAAGCTATGTTGGCACCTGCGGAAATACATATGGAACTCTAACCGCAACTAAAACAGTAAGAAATCTTACTAACAGTTCAGGTTTTACAAGTTCAACTTATGCCGCGCCCGGAGATATGCTGATGTTTATGATAACCTTGCAGGCATCGGGTCAGGACGTGCAAAATGTTTTTGTCAGAGATTCTCTTCCTGCAAATCTAATTTACAACAACCAGTTGATTGTCGCCTGCACAAGCGCTAATAATTACAATTACAATAATAATTGCAACAACAGCAACTACAATTATTCAGGAAACATTGCATCCGGCATTAACTTAAATACAATATATGCCGGACAAACAGTAACCATAACCTATCAGGCGCAGGTTGCTCCTGTTCAAAATTTTGCTTATGGAACAACTACTTTAAATAACAGCGTTTCTGTTACAAGTTCAAACTCCACATACAATCCTGTAAGCAATGCCTCAATTATTGTCACAAGGGCTACGGTACTTGGAGCAAGCACTGTTTCAACCGGTTTGACAAACAATTTCTGGGTAGATTCATTTATTTTGCCATTATTGTTAACTTTAATTGGTATTTGGATGTGGAGATCAGGAATGTTTTTCGGAGTGGAAAGATGGTTGGATAATAAAAAGAAAGTGCGCAGAGGATACAAGGCTGAAAAAGAACTTTCATCCAGAATTTCAAGGCTTCAAAAAGTAGGAAAATAAAAACAATAAAAAAGCACCCAGAGCTTGTCGAAGGGTGCTTTTTTATTTAGTCGCTTTGTGTTTAAACCTTTTTGGAGTTTGTTATTTTCTTTTTCATCTCTAAAATTAGGCCATCTATTTGGTCGTTGACTTCTTGGATATCAGAATTTAGCCTCCTCGATAAGGCTAATTTCTCTTTTGGCGTTGCAGTGTCGTTTTTTATTTTTCCAAGAAGCGTCAAAAATGAATTATTGTGCGATTTTTTATTATTTTTTTTCATTTTCTTTTTTTACTAGATAGTTTATTTGCGAAGAAATTATATATACGGGGAAATGCAAGAACTACGGTAATCGCGCCAATCACTGTAGCACACGCAATCAAATCCTCCTGTGAGCTGGGCATACTTGTTGGGGCTGAATCAGGCTTGTGTTTAATAATCAGTTGCGTTGGCGGAGGGATAATAGCAAAATAGGCCAATTCGCTTCTATGCACAAAATTTCCCACAGAGGCAAAGGTGCTTTTAATTCTTTCCCCCACCCCCCTTTTGGTTCTTGCTGTCCGAGTATTTCTAATTGGTCTGTATTTTGATTAAGGCGGTCCACATTTTTCTCTAACACTGCCCGTTCTTCATCTATTTGTTTTTCCGTTTCCATGTCTGATGCTATCTCGGGCGCTGGCTCGATAGAATTTTCTAATATTTCATTTTTCATATTTTTTCATATATTTAAACTGATTATATGATATTTATTTGCGACCTTCAAGCGCGGATTCTAAGGTTTCTTCGTCGGCATATTCAAGTTCTCCGCCGACGGGAATTCCTCTCGCCAGATGAGTAATTCTTCGACTCGGCTCAGGACCTGCGGGTTTTTCGTTTAGCCAGACTTCCCTTATACTCTGTTCAACCAAAACAGAGGTCGCCCGACCTTCGGGCGTAGGATTTAACGCCACTATAATTTCCGAAAAATTTCTTTCGCGTATTCTTTTTTTTAATTCTTCTATTCTCAAACTATTTAAATCTTCTTTTCTCATTGTCCCGACAGTTCCTCCTAAAATAAAATATAATCCGTTAAATTTCCCAGTGTTTTCTATTGAAATCAAGTCGCTTTCTTTTTCCACCACGCATAAAATATTTTTATTGCGCGAGCCGTCTTTGCAAATAGGGCAGAGAGAGCCTTCTGACTCAAAAGGATTAAAACATTGCTGGCACAGCTTTATCTTACTTTTTAATTCTAAAATCGCATTAATCAATTCGTCGGTTTTATTTTTCTGCAATTTTAATAAATAATAAACAAAACGGCCGGCTGTTCTTGAGCCAACCGTAGGAAATCGCCTGAAAATTTCAATTAATTTTTGTATCGAGTCCATAAATTTATCCGGCTTCGCCGGAATATTCTCCTTTATCTAAATTGCGGAAGCTTACTCGATTTTCATCGAAATACAATTCAATGCCACCGGTTGGGCCGTTTCTGTGTTTTTCAATTAAAACCTTTGCAATGTTTTTACTTAAAGAGTTTTCGTTATATTTATCTTCTCTGTAAATCATCATTACAACGTCTGCATCTTGTTCAATGGCTCCGGATTCGCGCAAGTCTGCCAATCGCGGGATTTGAGGAACACGCGCTTCAACTGCGCGGGACAGCTGTGAGAGCACCAACACTGGAACATTTAATTCTTTCGCCAGTATTTTCAACGCCCTGGAATTTTCCGTTACCTGCTGTACGGCTGATTGAAATCTATTCATAGGCTCCATTAATTGCAGATAATCTATAACAATCAGCGACAGCCCTTTATTTGCCTGTAACCTGCGCGCCATAGCCCTTATTTGTAAAATATTTACCGAGCCAGCGTCGTCAATATATAGAGGCGCATCAGACAAGCTTCCCATGGCGTGCTGTAATCTTGAATAATCATCCGATGCAAGCCGCCCGTTTCTTAAGTTCCATAAATTAATATTTGCCGTGGACGCCAAAAGCCTGTCAGCTAATTGGTCTTTAGACATTTCAAGAGAAAAAAGTCCTACCGGCTGGTTGTTTAAAACTGCAACATTTCTGGCAATATCCAAGGCTAGCGAGGTTTTTCCCATTGAAGGCCTGGCAGCCAAAATTACCAAATCAGATTTTTGCAAGCCTCCTAAAATTTTATCTAAATCAGTAAAACCGGTTGGAATTCCGCGCAATTTCCCCGCATATTTTGAAAGGTCGTCCAACCTTTCAAAGGTATCTGACAAGATTTCTTTTATTGGCAGAAACGACTGAGTTAAAGACCTTTGTCCAATGCCAAACACAGTTTTTTCAGCCCTGTCTAATAAAATATCAACTTCTTCAGATTCGTCAAAAGCAGACAATCCAATTTCTTCCGATGCGGAGATCAAATCTCTTAAAATCTTTTTTTGCCGGACAATCTTGGCGTAGTTGGAAATATGGGTTGCCGTCGGTACGGAATTTATCAAAGACGTTAAATATGCTGAACCTCCTATGTCGTCTAATTTATTTCTTTCTTTTAATCTTGCTGAAACCGAAAGAATGTCTATCGGGTCTGACCTTTCGTACAATTCGGCCATTGCCTGAAAAATATCCTGGTGCGAGCCCTTGTAAAAATCTTCGGCTTTTATAAAGTCCACAACTTTTACGATTGCGTCTTTGTCCAACATCAAACACCCCAGCAGACATTGTTCTGCCTCAGTATTTTGCGGAGGTAGTTTTTTCTTACCGACAGGGTTATTCATATATTATCTGTATACCAAAAATATATAGCAAGCGCAACATTGTCGTTTGTTTTTGCGGGCTTGTGGTATTATTTTTTGGAAAATGATAAAATAAAAAAACCTAAATTAAATGAGAGACGAAGTTAAAAAAAATCACAAAAATGAAAAAAGTTTTCTGGGATCGATTTTGGCGTTCTTGGATTTCCGTAAATTTTTTAAAAATCCTTTATTTATATACGGGGCGATTATTTTCGTTATTATCGCGGGATTGATTTTTATATTTGCAAGTTTATTTTTGCCGGCGCGCACAATAGACGAATCATTGATAATAAAAAATATAAAAATTAAGCAGGTTGCGACGATTATTATCGGCCAGCCAATTAAGTGGACGGTTTTAGTGAAGCGAAGCGACATTAACTCTGGCCAGTATTTAGTTAAGCTGCCCAAGAAAGCAGACAATATTAAAATATCTCTTATTAAAGGAGAACAGGCAGAAAAGATATTATCGGCCGGTTTAGAAAAAACTCCTTTTTCAGACCGGCAAAAGCAATCAGCGCTAAATGATAAAAAGGGAAATTTACTTTTTAGGTTTGCAAATTTTTTGTTCGCTGATTTAGAGCAAGCCGCGAGCGATGCTGTCCAGAATGCATTGGAAGCAATCACACAGCCTGAAAACCCAGACATTATTAAAACTTCAGATTCCACAATAGTAGATTTATCGCAACAAGCAATGTCGGAGGCAGAACAGCCGGCCGCTTCGATAAACTCAGGACAGGCCAAACAAGAGGAAAAGAAAGCAGAGAAAGAACAAGCCAAAGAGCAGGAGGAGCAGCAAGTAGCGCCAGCGACACCGGATTCTCCTGTCATTCCCGCGTCCGCGGGAATCCAGGGTGAGGGCGCGGACACGAATACAAATCTGGATTCCCCTGTTCCCCTCTCTGTTGAAAACTCCGACGTGGCAAAGCAGGGGAATAACAATACTTCTCCAGCGCCAGAAGAAACCCCGGCCGAGTATGTCCAGATTAGCTACGAAACACCATCCCCGGAAATCATCGAACAGGAAACAAACACTGGAAAACTGGTCACTATTTCATCGTCAGACACAGGAATAATTAATTGTGAAACTTTGAATCCGAGGACCGCAGGCGGAGCCACGTCTAATGACGGGGCAACAAGTCTTTTACAATCAGCCGGCGCCAGCATTTCTGGAGCATTCTTAAACATTTTATCCGCGATTAAGAAATATCTTTTTGCAGATTTAGAACAGGCGGTAAACGAAATTATCAATTTTCAATTACCAATTTTCAATGAATTATCCAATGATTCAATTTCCAAAGACACAGAAACACCGACGACGGAAATAATCGTCCCGACACTCGAAGAACCGGCAGAAACCCCAGCGCCAGTTGAAGAGCAACTAGTCATTGAAGCTCCTGCCGAAACGCCGACAGAAATAACAATGCCGGTAGAAGAAACACCAGCGCCGGCAGAAACACCAGAGCCTGTGGAAGTCAGACTTCCACAGGTCGAATCGGTGACGGCAGCAGACGCCGCCTACCAGGAATGTTTAGCTCAACAAGTTCCGCTGACTGATGTTTTAGCTTTCACCAATATTCCTGAAATCTACAAAGTGGGGCAGGAAGATAAAATCAAAATCAAGTGGAAATCAAACGGCAATCAGAATATGGATTTTCACGCTTACGACCTCAACAACAATGGAAAGCTTGATTATGTGGAGTGGATAGTGCCTCACTTGTCTGACCAGGTATTTGACATTATATATATTTCTAAGGCATTTAGGTTAGACGAAAATAAACAAATTGCAGAGGATATCTACGATACAGTAGCCACTCAGGATAACCAGTGGGCAACCGTACAAAGCAATGAGTGGCTTAGGTTCACTTTTGAAAGTCTGGTAGACAGCACAAAAAATATTGATATCTATGCCAAACCAACCTCGGAGGTAGGCTTAGCCTACCTTGAAGTGTACAGAGAAAATGGCGACCAAGTCATAGCCACCCTTTATATAGACCATGAAGATTACTACCACGTTTCCACGGCTAACCTTGGGGATAACCCCACGGATGTTTTTGATTTCAAGATTATTGGCGGGGTTGACATTGATTATGTGCAGGATGCCGCTTGCACAGCGGGTAAGTCGGGAAATTGGAACGATAGTACTGTGTGGACTTGCGCCAAAATACCTGATTCAAGCGATACAGTTACAATTAGTAATGCGTCTTACACAGTTACAGTAACAGCGGATGCCGCGGCAAGCACGCTTTCAATCTCTGCTGGCACGCTTAATATTCAAACTTTTGCTGTGGCGGTTACCGGCGCAGTCCAAATTACAGGCACTGGCACAATTTCCGGAAGCACGGGCGTGTTAACCGGCGGTTCTTATGATGTACAATCCGGAACTATTAGCGCTATACTTGGCGGAACAGGAATTGCATTAACAAAAACTACATCTGGCACGGTTGTTCTTTCTGGCGCCAATACTTTTACCGGAGGGGTTACGCTTTCGGCAGGCACCCTTGATTTAAGAGCTGCCACAGCTTTAGGCACGGGTACGCTCACTATAAATGGAGGAAGCTTTAAGAAATCGACTTTTGGTACTCTTACCCTTACCACCAATAATGTTCAGGCCTGGAATGGAGACTTTTCTATTGCCGATAGTAGTTATACAATAGATTTTGGAACAGGCGCGATAACCTTAAGTGCTAATCGCGCGATTACAGTGAATTCTGGAAATATGATATTCGGTGGCGCTATTGGAGATGGCGGAAATGCCTATACGATTACCTTAACAGGAGCTGGTTCCATAGCCTTTACTGGTGCTAACACTTATGATGGTTTAACCACGGTGTCATCTGGTGGCCTTATACTCTCAGGCGACAACAGTGCTGCTTCGGGCGGGGTGACTTTAACCGCAGGTACTCTTGACCTTAGATCTGCCACAGCTTTGGGCACAGGCACACTCACTATTACCGGCGGAAGCCTTAAAAAGGCTACTATCGGCGTTCTTACTCTTACAACAAATAATCCTATGAGCTGGAACGGAGACTTTTCTATGGCAGCTTCTAGCTACGGAATAGATTTTGGTACCGGCGCAATAACCTTAGGCGGGAACCGCACAATTACAGCAAGCAGCAGCGGATTTATATTCGGTGGCGCTATTGGAGACGGCGGAAATGGATATACTCTCACTAAAGCAGGGCATAGGA
>CAYOIH010000030.1:0-10865 GCA_964404005.1 uncultured Candidatus Saccharibacteria bacterium | reverse complement strand
GGCAAAAAATCAATTAATAGACTGTAAACTATGTTCAGTGGCTTGAACAAATAAAAAGAGCAATTCTTGCGAACTACTCTTGGTCTGCCAACTTAAGAAGGTTTGATGTTATCACCTCAGTAAGTTGTAGCGGGCTCATCGCCCTTAGAGAATCTGAAAACTGCATGGGTTTCCCGAATTTAATAGTGATCCGCCTTTTCCATCTGATCCGCGAGAAGAGCTTCTTGGTCGGTGGTTTAAACCAAGAAGTATCTTCCATAAAAATTGTCTGGACAGTTGCTTGAGTTTTAGCCGCTAACCAGCCGACAGAGTTTTTCAGCGGCCTAATTCTTTTTTTGCCGCTGGCACTATAAAGGAAATTGTCGCCGTTGCGAGTTCTGCCACCTTCGGGGAAAGGAATTATTGTGGCGGCCATTGCAAGAACATGAAGCATCTTTCTCACCTCTCGGGCTCCGTTGTTTTTTTTGTCCCCACGGATAATGGGAATCGCCCTTGGCAGTAGCCACCACCAATACCATTTAGTCGTAAAGTTCCGCTTATCCGGCATAAACCATGGCGTACACTTTAATGGATGTAAAAAATGGTGCGGGAAAAAAAAGGCTGGGACGAGAAAAACCTCGTACATACACTCAAAAAGGTCAGGGTGATTGCAAACGATAATTAGCTTGGACCCTGGTTTAGGAAAATTCTCGGGATTTACAATCTTAATCCTTCCTATCCATTTAAGGACTAAAAAAATAATACCGATCGCTGTGCCAATCGTATATGCGACAATCACGACTAAAACGTTTGAGAAAAACTTTTTCATTTTCAACACTCCTTTGTGGCTTGGAGAACGCCTAAGCGTTCTATGTGTTTTGCATGTAATGTAAACGAACGATTTAATATTATCTCATAAAAAAAACGTCCAGTCAAACGTAAAAGCCGGCGAAATACAAAATAAAAACCCCGCCGTTGCGGAGTTTTTACAGTTAAATTATCTAAATAATCTTACGGCCACACCGATAAAAGCTAAAACAACGCCAATAATCCAGGCGCGCATTGTTACTTTGTACGAAGGCCAGCCAATAGCTTCAAAATGGTGGTGAATCGGGGTTGAAAGAAAAACTTTTTTCTTTCTGAATTTTTTAGACAAAAGCTGAATTATCACAGATAAAACTTCTATTACCAAAAGCCCGCCGATTATCGGCACAACATACACCGAATCCGTAAGAAAGGCCGTAACGGCCAGTACAGTCGTTAAACCAAGCATTCCTGTTTCTCCCATATAAAATCTGGCTGGCGGAACATTAAACCATAAAAAAGCGAAAAGCGTCCCCGTAATAACTGCGCAAAAAGCCGCTAAATCAATCTTTCCCAAAGAAAAAGCTATAACAGCAAACGCCCCGAAAATCGACGCAAAGGTGCCGCCGGCTAATCCGTCTAAACCATCGATTACTCCACCCGACCAGCAAGCTAGTGTTGCCAAAATAAATAAAGGGATATACCATAGCCCGATAGAAACATCACCTAAAACAGGGATATAAATTACATCCCAGCCTAACTTTTGATAAAACCAGATGCTTCCTATTAGTCCGATTAAAATTACAACAAGAATGCGCTTTTTTAAAGACAGCCCCCCGCCTATGTATTTTCCCATTCCAGATACTTGCAAAACATCGTCTACAAGCCCAAGAATTGAGGCCGCTATCAATGTAAAAAGCGGCAACCAGGTTTGGCTTCTTGATAAAAAGTTAAATTGTGCCAGCCACGAATTTGGAAAAATTAAAGATAAAACAAAAAATAAAAAAATTATAAAAACAACCGTTATCCATATAAGCAACCCGCCCATACGCGGAGTGCTTACCTCTTTCTCTTTATGTAAACCGTTGAAAACAATCGCATCTTCACCGGAAATCGCCTTCTGCCTCGCTATTTTTTTCCAAAGCTTGTGTTTATACAAAAAATTGGTTAATAGCGGGCACCAAAAAAAGGCGACAATTGAAGCTAAGGCTGCCAGACTAAAAACCTTAATAACATTAAAAACAATATCTGTCATATTATTTGCATATTGAGCCGGAACAGCTAATTAATTTTTGCATTTCTAAAAATCTGTCATCGGCGCCTAAAACAATATTAATTAAATAATCCCCATTCTCCGGATTATTTAGCACCAAAAGCAAACAACCGTTGGCTTCGACCGTAAATCCTGTTTTACTGAAAACTACGTTGGGAAGCTGGCCCAAAAGCTCGTCTGTATTTGTTATTTTGCCGAACCCGGGGACATCAAGCTCTTTTAACCTGCTTATATCCGCAATTTTAGGATAATTTTTTAAAATGTGTTCTGCGAGTTTTTCTAAGTCAATTGCCGTAGAAATATTTTCCGGGCTCAAACCAGTTGGGTCGGCAAAAAAAGTATTTTTTAACCCTAAATCCCCTGCTTTTTGGTTCATCAGTTCCACAAAATTCTGCTCACCGGGGGTGCCCCCAGGGCCTTCCGATAAGGCATAAGCTGATTTATTGCTGGACCTGACCAGCATTATATCCAAAAAACTTTCTACCGGCATTGAGTCTCCCAATTTTACATCTTCCTTCATCGGGTCTTGCGAGTCAGCGATTTCACTGACAGTTATAACATCCGATAAATTATAATTGTCTAAAACAACAATTGCCGTCATTAATTTGGTCAGGCTGGCAATCGGCACTTTTTCATCACTATCCTTCTCAAAGATAATTTCGCCAAAACCCCGAAAATTGCTTTCAACGGAAATCGCTGATTTTGCCTCCACTTTTATTTCGCCGGTCGACTGAATATTTTCTTGCGCTGTATCTTGAGCTGAAACATTTTGCAAGCCACCGGAAATATCTCCTAAAAGAACACTTCCATCTTGGCTGTTCAAAGAATTTTCTAAAACCCACTTCACGCCAGAAAGTATATACATAAAAAACGTCAGAAAAACAAACGATAATAAAAACCCTCCGATGGCGCGCTTTAAATTCATTTTTTCTTTTTTTCTTCTTTTTCTTTTATTACGCTAATATGAAGTTCCTTAAGCTGCTTTTTATCAATTTCCGATGGCGCCTGCATCATAAAGTCTCTTCCGTCTCCGGTTTTCGGAAACGCAATGACCTCTCTGATGTCCGGCTCGTTTTGTAAAATTGATAAATCTCTATCAAGTCCGAGAGCGATTCCACCATGTGGCGGAGTTCCGAACCCAAAAGCTGTAAGTATGTGGCCAAATTTTTCTTGAATTTCCTTTTTTTTATAACACATTATCTCAAATACCGCCTCAAGCGCCTCTGGTCTATGATTCCTGATGCTACCACCGCCCGCCTCAACTCCGTTAAGAACAATGTCATATTGGGTTGTTAAAATTTTATCGATATTTTTTTTATTCAACAAATCTTTTTCGAATTCCGGTTTTGGAGCAGAAAAAGGATTATGGGTAAATGTCCACTTACCCTCATCGTCCTTTTCAAAAAAAGGAAAATTAACAACCCAGCAAAATGCCAAAAGATTTTTATCATTTTTGTCCGACCGTATATCCGGCTTGTCTGAATTATATTTTTCCATTGCTTCTTTATAATCTATCCTCGGAAAAGGAATTTCTTGTATTTTCTTTTGAGGATAAAGATTTTTTACTAACGCAATAAGCATTCTTTCAACAAGATCCATCACGTCATTTTGCTCAACAAAACTCATTTCTAAATCTATTTGCGTGTGTTCAATCTGCCTATTCCCCCTTGGGTCCTCGTCTCTTAAACATCTGGCAATTTGAAAATATTTTTCGAGGCCCGCTGTCATTAAAAGTTGCTTATATTGCTGTGGCGATTGAGGAAGAGCATAAAATTTTCCAGGCTGTAACCTTGAAGGGACTATAAAATCTCTGGAACCCTCAGGAGTTGATTTTGTGAGCATCGGCGTTTCGATTTCTATAAACCCCTCTTGGTTTAAAAAATTCCTGGCGAATCGTATCATGTTGTGTCGCATAATAAGGTTATCCTTCATCCTTTGCCTTCTCAAGTCTAAATATCTGTATTTCATTCTTACTTCCTCATTAATGTCATACCCATCACCGTCAATTGGAAAAGGTAAGGCTTCCGATTCTGATAAAATTTTCAGACTTTCTACAGACATTTCTACTTGCCCGGTTTCGATTTTTGGGTTGATCATGTTTTCCGGCCTTTTTACAATTTGTCCGATAATTTCCACCACCCATTCGGGCCTTATGGTTTGAGCCAAATCATAAGCTTCTTTATTTGAAGGCACAAAAACAACCTGCAAAATTCCGCTGATATCCCGCAAGTCAATAAATAAAATTTTCCCGTGAACTCTTCGTGTGTCCACCCATCCGCAAATTCTCACTTTTTCTCCAACGTGTTTGGCCGCATCTTTTACTAAAAATCTTGACATACTATTTAAAATTTTAAAAATATAAAATTTATCTGCTAAATTGAAAAGTCGAAATTATCTTATCTAATATTTTTGGCTGGCTCTCATTTGTCGCTACGCAGTCGTCGTAATTTTTTTTCTGCTCGGCGTTGCCCGCCTCCAATGGCAGATAAAAATCACAATTTACAGTTGTTACAGCAAGATATGCAACCAGGCATTTTTGATTTTTAACCGTGACGTAATAATAATAGTTGAAAGCGTGTCCGGTTGCCGCATCCCCGGTCGCATATAAACAATACTGAACGTTGTTTATTGTTTGCTTCTGCCCATCAACGTCCCAATATCCCGGGGACAATATATTGCTCTCTATTGCTTTTAGGTTTCCTCCTTGCTCAGAGAAATTTTTTGCGACAATATCGCTTATATCCGGACATTGACCGGGGAAAACGTCGTAATTGCAATCTCCCGCAAAAGCTTGTGGCTGCTGGTTTAAGTCAAAAAAACCGTCCGGATATTTAAACTCAAAACCGTATTCGCTGTTTTTATGCGTAAGCCAGTTTGACGTTTCAGTTGTCTGCGGTCGGATTTTTTGCGACAAAGATTCCTGGTACAAAAAATATCCCGCAACCAAAACAACAATGATTATTATAACAATCGCAAATATAGGTTTCATTTTTTCATTTTATTCTAAGATGATCTTTATAAATTTTCTGCTGCCTACTTTTATTATCATTCCATCTTCCAGTTTAACCTCTTTTCTCCAATCCGTAATTTTTTCTTCCACGCCGTCAACAATCATGGCGGTTCCACCTGCCTCAATCAAATATTTTGCTTTGTTTTTTGATTCAGCCAGTCCCGCTTCAACTAATAAATCCGCCGGCATATAGCTTTTTTTGCTGGTTTTAAAATCTGGCATATCTGACGGCAATTCTTTATTTCTGAAAACCTTATCAAACTCTTCTTCTGCCTTTTCTGCCTTTTTCCCTCCGTGATACATTTTCACAATTTCTTTTGCTAATTTCGCTTTTATATCACGCGGATTATCCGAAGATTTTTTTATTTCTAAAATTTCTTCTTCTGAAAACCTTGTGCATAATTCAAAGTATTCGTTTATCAATTCATCTTTCATAGACATAACCTTTCCAAACATATCGCCTGGCTCGTCTAAAACCGTGATTATATTGCCCCAACTGGTAGACATTTTTCTGCCATCCAAACCATTAAGCATTTTGGAAGTCATTATGTCCTGCTGTTCCTGTTTAAAAAACTTCTGAATTTCTCTGCCTGCCTGCAAATTGAAAAGCTGGTCTGACCCGCCTATTTCAACATCAGATTTTACCATTACAGAATCATAACCCTGGAATAATGGATAATCTAATTCGTGCAAACCAATCGGCTTGCCTTCATCCCATCTTTCTTTAAAATTTCTTCTTTGAATTGTTTGTTGGGCGGTAAAAATCATTTGTAACTTTATAAAATCCATTATTTTCATTTTTTTAAACCATTCGCTGTTGTACCGCACCTCAACCTTTTTCATATCCAAAATTTTTCCGATTTGACTCAAATAATTTTTTAAATTTTCTTTTATCTCTTTTCCTGTTAATGGCTTTCGCATTGCTTGTTTGTCTGAAGCGTCTCCTATTTGCGCGGTAAAATCTCCGATAATCAAAATAATTTTATGGCCCAAGTCCTGAAAATCTCTCAATTTCCAAAACTGAAAAGCCCTGCCTATGTGTATATTGGGACCGGTAGGATCTATTCCCAACTTTATCCTCAGTTGCTTGCCCGATTGTAATTTCTTAAGTAAACCCTCCCTTTCAAAAATCTCCTCGACCCCTCGAGTTAAAATTTCTTCAATTTTTTGTGGATTTGTATCTGCCATATTATTAAATGATACCAATTTTAAAACTTATCAGCAAGCTTATATATATCCCCTGCGCCCATTATAATTAGCACTTCCCCACTTTTTATATTTTTTTTAACCTGCTCCTCTAAATCAACTAATTGTAAATATAAAATATTTTTTTTATTAATTTTTTTAACCAGCTTTTCAGAACTAACCTCGTTGTTTATTGTTTTGGTTTCTCTGCCGGCAACATCATAAATATCCGTAATAATTATTTTATTTATAGGTACCGTCCTAAATACTTTTACAAAATCGTTAAACAGATAATATGTTCTTTGGTGCTGATGAGGTTGAAAAATACACCAGATTTTTTTATTTGGATATTTTTCTCTTGCAGCTTTTAATGTTGCCATAATTTCATTTGGATGGTGACCGTAATCGGATACAATTGTTATTTTTTTTCCATTGGCATTTCCCTGTTTTATCTCGAACCTTCTCCATGTTCCTTCAAATTCAGACAAAGCTTTAAAAGTTATCGTGTCCGGAATTACTAAAATCCTAGCCACTTCCAAAGCATTTAATGCATTTGAAACATTGTGTTCTCCTGGAACTTTTAAAATTTTCTTTAATTTTTGCACATCTTTTTGTTTACCTTTTATGTTGTGTACAAGAAATCCGTCCGCTGGTAATTTTGCAATAAAGTTGCGAAACGCTTTTTTAACATTTGCAAAGGTTTTAAAATAATCCAAATGCTCTTTATCAATATTTGTAATAACTTCTATTTTGGGCGAATAATACAAAAATGATGAATCATATTCACACGCCTCTATAACCAAAAATTTACCTTTGCCAGATCTAAAATTTGAACCGCCAAACTCTTTTAATTTGGTGCCCACAATAACTGTCGGATCAAGCCCGGCTTCTGTTAAAACCAAGGCAATCATTGCTGTCGTTGTGCTTTTACCGTGGGCTCCCGCCACCGCAATTGTGTAATATTCTTTTGTAAGGTCCCCTAAAGCTTCTGGATAACTTTGGCATTTAATTTTTGCTTCCAAAAATTTTTTAAGTTCAGGGTTATCTTTTTTTACGGCCGGACTATAAACAACCAAATCGGGATTTTCCGGAACAGAAAAAATAACTCCTTTATTCTTTAAAAAATCTGTAATTTCCGAAGCAACCAAATCAGACCCAGAAACCTCCTGTCCTTTTGATAAGTAGTACTGCGCCAATGCGCTAACCCCTATTCCCCCAATTCCTATTAAATATATTTTCATTATCTTAAATTATGTGATTCTAAAACTGTATAAATTGGGCCGTCTTTTTTCATTTCTGATTCCATAACCTCAATTGATTCTACTGTAAAAAGTAAATCAATATTTTCATTTACTTCTGGCATTTCTTCCGGCTCAATCTGCCGCCACGCAAAAGCGCCTATGCGGGCCAAAGTAATGTGGGGCTTAAATACTCTTTCCTCCGGCCTAAACCTGATCTTTTCAAGCAACGCACCCTGTAAATCATTTTTTAATTCCGAAAGCTCTTTTAATTTTTCTCCGGACGCCCAGACCATTTTAGGGGGCTGGTTCGGTTTTAATTTTTCCGGGCCGTATAAAATTTGATTTATATTTAAAGAAAAAGAACTGTGCCTTTTTGCAACATCTTTTGTAGCCAAACAAACTTCGCCCATTTCTTCTTCTGTAAGCGCGCCCAAAAATTCCAACGTAATATGCAAGTTATCCCTGGCAACCCATTTTGCAGGCAGTTCCGGGCACTTTTTTGCATAAGAAGCCAACTCCCTTTTTACATCATCGGGCAGGTTTATAGCGACAAAAATTCTATGTCTTTTTTCCATGTATTTATTTTTTTATCTTATCAAAAAAACAGAACCAAAACAAGAGACAAAATAATTGACATTATCGTTATTATATAGTAAAAAAAGGGTAGGTACGAACCTTGAGAACTAAAGATTGGAGCAACATATGAGCGAACACAAGATAGAAAAAAACGACTTAGTAATCGTGGTCGACAATGACCGCGATCCACGGCAATGGGGACTTGTCATAAAAGAGTTTCCCAGCGGAAACGCCCTGGAAGTGCAAATCGGAGAAGAGAAGAGCGAAAATATTATTCGGAAGCACGATAACCTAGTTTTTGTCATCGAGACCGATGGAAGCTTTTCAACTCCGCAAAAAGCACTGAACTGCTATCGAGACCAAATTCTTTTGGATGCGGTTCTCAACAGTATTACCAGTAAAGAGCTTAGAGCCCTTAAGCGGTTAAAGCAAAAAATCGAGCGGAAAAGAAGAGAGGGGTTTCTCGGCGGAATCGGGCGCCTAATCCATAGAGTTCCAAAATCCGCAAAGCCAGAGCCCGAATCCTAGGATTACGGGTTTTTTTTTGTAAAAATGTGATAGAATAAAAATATAACGAACATGAATAAAGAAATCGCGAAAATTTTTGAGGATACAATCAAGCTTCTGGAAATAAAGGGAGACAAAGCTTTGAGTTACAAAATAAGGGCTTACAGAAATGCTATAAATATTTTGAATAATTTAAAAATTGACATAAGCGATATTTATAAAGAAAAGGGACTAAAAGGAATAAGAGAACTGGGCATTGGAGAAAAAAATGCAAAAAAAATTGAGGAGTATATTGTAAGCACCCTTCGACATGGCTCAGGGCATGGAAAAATTACTGAATTTGAGGAACTAAACGAGGAAACTGCCATACAAAATATCATCGCTTATTTTTTCCAGTCAAAGGGTTTGGGGTTGCAAGAATTGAAAGAAAATGCTAAAAAGAGAAAGATAATATATTCCAGGTTTACAAAACCAGCTAAACAATTACTGGAATTAGCCGGTTCTGTTGATAAAGCAAAAGAGGCCATAAATACGGTAGCGCAATGGGCAAATACCAGAAAATTAGACTATTCAATTGAGACTGTTTTTAAAAAATGGTTGGAATTAGACAGACTGAAACCAAAAGAAATAGTTAAAAAACCGTTTTATAGAGGCGATCCGATGATTTGGTCGGAAAGCAAAAAAAAATGGTTTGTGATTTCAAAATACGGCGAGTGGTTAGAGTTTGCCGACAAACAATCCACCATTGAGTGGCGGACAATAGAATAATATAAATATAAAAATATGCTATCACATACAGATATAAAAAAAGGAGTTGAATTTATTTACGAGGGACAGCCATGGATTGTTTTGGATTCCTCGGCTATGAAAATGGCACAGAGAAGGCCCGTAATCCAAAGCAAGATAAAAAACTTAATAGACGGCAGGGTTCAGCAGGTAAACTTCCAACAGGGCGATATGTTTGACGAGGCAAATCTTGAAAAAAGAGACATTAAATTTATTTACCAAAGTAAGGGCGAATATGTTTTTTGTGAACCAAATGACCCGTCAAAAAGATTTTCTTTTACAGAAGCGCAAATTGGCACACAGGCAAAATATTTAAGGCCAAATGAAATTGTTACCGGGATTGTTTTTGAAGAGAAAATTATTACTTTTAAACTACCTATTAAGGTCCAATTAAAAGTTAAAGAAGCTGCCTCCGGAATTAAGGGCGACAGAGCTCAGGCAGGAACGAAGGAGGCAATTTTAGAATCTGGAGCTGTCATCCAAGTTCCCCTATTTATTGAACAGGGCGACGTAATCGAAATCAACACCGAAACCGGAGCATACGTAAAACGCGCAGAAAAAGAATAATATACAACCCAAAAACAGGCCCAAACGGGCCTGTTTTTATTTTTGGTTTTTTTTATTTTTTAAATCTGGGCAGATGGCAGCGGCGGCGTTGGAGGAGTAGCGGGCGGTTCTGCGAATGAGCGCTGGCTGATTTCCTGCTCTACAATTTCTTTTGGTCGGGAATATTTTAGTTTTGAAATTTTTTTAATTGCTTCAACAATCTCCGGTTTTCCTTTATCGTGAGGTAGGGTGCTCATTTTAAAAGGAGTTGAAATTTTTCCGTTAATAAGCATTTTTATAATCATTGTGCGGTTATCCAAATTTACCAGGTCAAACCTTGAAAAGCCCGGCTCAAATTGCTTTTCTAATTTTTCAGCATCTTCGGCTCCAATTCTAAAAGACCCCATCATTCCAACGTTTCCCAAAACCGCTTCCCTAATTTGGTCTGTTAGCTGTGGCATATACTGATGGGCCATTGTTAAATTTAATTTATATTTTCTGGCTTCAGATAAAATTGTGGCGATGGAATCTGTTGTAAAGTTTTGAAATTCATCAATATATAAATAGAAATCTGTCCGCTGGTCTTCCGCAATTCTGGCGCGACGCATTGCCGCCATTTGCATTTTTGAAACTAAAATTAAACCAAGCAATGAGCTGTTTACTTCGCCAGTTAAACCTTTTGACAAGTTCGCCAAAAATATTTTTTTCTTATCCATCACGTCGGCCAAATCAAAACCTGAATGCGATTGTCCAATAATATTTCTCATCATTTCGTTTTCTATAAACCGCCCAAGTTTTGAGACCACATAACCTAACATATCAGACCGAGTTGATCCGGTTGTTTGCGCCCATTCTTTTGTCCAGAAAGACCTAACAATAGGATCAGAAACCTTTGCTAATCTCTGCTGTAAAAATGTGGGGTCAGTAAACATTTTTGGAATTTCAACCAAAGTTCCCG
>CAYOIH010000029.1:0-11389 GCA_964404005.1 uncultured Candidatus Saccharibacteria bacterium | reverse complement strand
GCGGTGCACATTCCCCCATTTCTGAACTATTGATAATTTATCCGTTAGCTAAATTAAGCATGGAAAGAATGGAGAGAATGACCTTTTTTTCAAGATTATCATAAAAAATCTTGAAAATCAATTATTAATTATAAATTTTATGGAACAAGAAACAATTTCAATTACAGCCGAGATCAAACGAAAACTACATGAAATCCCCGAGGGCCAGCAGAAATCATACCTTGAGCTCCTGGTTAACAGGATTATAAAGCAGGCAGTGGTGGACGGAAACGAAGAGATGATAATGCAGATTTGGAGTTATCTCGATAGTCCGCCCGGGCCCGAGGAAACCCAGCCTTTGGCGGCATCCGTGGTCAAAATTGACGTTTCGCCTTGACTTGTCAAAAGGTTTCCGACAACCTTTTGACAGACAGTTGAAAAATGGCAAGCGTGGGTTCAAAATGAGGCAGTTGGATGGGAAAAAAAATTTTGCTGGTTGCCGCAAGGGAAAACACGGGCAAAATACAGAGAACGGGGCACTTCAAAAAGAAGTGCCGTTTTCACACCCAAAATCCTTGACATAGTTTATTTATAGTGATATAATAGAAATGTAGAAAGAGAGTATCTTTTTACTGCCTTAAACGGCATAAGCACATCGAAAACCCAAATGGAAGGAGTTTACCGTGGAAAAGATTTTGAATGTTCGTCGCATTGGTTTGATCGCACACATCGCCGACGTGTTGATGGTGCCGATCATGTACCTCGTATCTGGGACGCTTCGCGAGAAGCCTCAACAGACGCACGCATGGAATGTGCAGAATCTGCCGGCGGACGGAGTCAAGCGACTGGTCAGCCAGGCGATGGCTCACTGCAAGGGTATTGCCAAGCAGATCGCTCGGCGTCACCGATTGGACTTCCTGTTCCACATCCCGCTTATCGGAGGATGGTGCAACTATGTTGTCCTTCGACCCGAATACGAGGGAGTGTGGCACGTCGGCTGGAAAACGTCTGACGCGGGTGCCCAGATTTCCATACTGCCTCTCGTCAGCCCGGTACGCATGCTTATCGGCTCCGGAGACGTATCATTCTTCGGTGTTACCGATGACGGCGTCCAGATTCCGATTAGTGAGATCGGCAATGGTCGTATTGGCGACCGAGGAGAGTTTTCCAAAGTTCAACTTTGTTGACATCGTCTCTAATGGGACGAACGCCAACAAGGCAACAGGTTATACCGCCTACCTGAGTTAAAGGCGGTTTTTTCTTTAGATCGCGGAATTTTTTTCTTGATTTGCTAGAATTAAAAAGATATAATGTAATAATTATAGAATGAATAAAAATAAATAACTTTTTAAATATGTCAAGAAAATCATTAGAACAGCCTCCAGAAGAAAATGATTCGGACGGTCCAGAAACTAAGCCTCACCCTGAAGCGTTAGCTGAAATTAGTCCAGAAACAAAACAAGAAGTGAAAGCTGAGAGTCGGGAAGAAAGAGAGCAGGAGATAGAAAGACTTAAACAAGAAATACAAGATAAAACCGCCGAGCAGCCGCCCGTACAAGAGAGTGCTGAAGTTAGAGCACAAAAAATCAAAGAATATCAAGAAAAATATTTACCAGATTATTTACGCGGTAAAAAAGGTTTTGTCGCAAAAGCTATAACTGGTCTTTGGACTAGAATGAGCGGAAAGCTTGAGGGGCAAGGAAATGAGAATATCCCAGAAAAAGGTCCATTTATTGTTATTGGAAATCATTTTGGCGGAGGAGATGCCGAAGCCATTCTGCAAACTTTTAAAGATACTGATTTGCATTTTGGAATCGCAAAAGAGATGTGGTGGAATACACCAGCAAAGTGGCTTTTAAAAAAATTTGGGATGATTCCGGTTGAGGAAAGTTTATCTAATATATCCGAGCAGGAAAAAGAGGAAGCGCTGCAGAGACAAGGTGGAAACGGTAAAAAGGTATTCAGAAAAATAATAGACAGGGAAAAAACAGGAGGAGTGTCAATGAGCACTGAGTTTGTTCGCCAAGCAGTAGCAGTACTTTCTCGTGGCGATTCTTTAGGCGTTTATCCCGAGGGTCTTTGGTTAAATCCTCAAGGAGTAGGGAAATTATCTAGAGAGAGAAAAGAAATGAAACAGGGATATCGGGGAATAGAACTGGTGGCTAGTCAATATAAAAAATTAACTGGCGAAGAGTTGCCAATTATCCCTACGGCCTACATTGAAGACGCCAAAACTAAAACTAGAAAACTTATAGTTGGCCAACCATTAAAGTTGAGCGAGAATGATACCGAATTAAACGGGACTGATTGGGCCATGGCTCATATTGCCAGTATGTTGCCAGAAGAACAGAGAGGATATTATAAAGACACGGCAATACGAAAGAGTTGAAAAAGGAGTTTTGAAATAGTAAGGCTCGAAAGAGCTTTAAAACATGGCAGAATAAAGGCGAAATTACAATAAATCAAATTACAATGGCTTTAGATTTTGAAAGCAGAGAGTTACTTTCCGACATTTACCAAATCAAACCAAACAAAAAGGTTTTTATCACAAAGCGGCTACATTCCAATGGTTTTTTGGGTATGCTTGATGACCTTGAGAAAAAGGGTATTATTGAGAATTTGTCTGCATTAGAAAACGAATTTGGATCGGACTTTTTAGAAACTACTGATAAGGGAACTTTGTATAATATAAGATTCAAGGTCGAAGATTGGAAAAAACTGGATGAGTTTGGGATAAAAGAGTTTAACAATTTAATAACCGAGCCGTACGGCAAAGACAAGCAGTTGCAAATCGTTAAGACCGCAATCGTAAAGAAAGCATTGCAGTTAGAAAATACCAAATTCAGGTTAAGCAAAGGTGATGTTCTTGGCGACGATAAAGAGCACATCGTAATTTTTGAAACCCTCAAAGACCTGGAAAAAGAGAAATTTCTAAAGTTGACCGGCGCCACTAATTTTGATATTAAGACTGGCGACTGGGCCTGCGACATAGAGCTGTTAAAAGACTTGAAGGAACTCCGAAAACAAACGGCAAAGGCAGAACCAAAGAAAGGGCCCGCCCCCTCGCCCAAATTCCACTTCAACCAAGGCGTGTTGTTCCGTGATTTCTGTAATGAAGTTTTAATCGTAAGAAGTGAAAACAGCAAGGAACACACTCTTTTAACCGTAGCAATGTTCCAGCCGGTTATGGCAAGAATAGACGCCACAACAGATGATGTGGAGATGGACTGGCGACGCCTTTACGACACGGCCAGGCGACTGAACGACAAAATCAAAACCGTGTTTAAAATAGACAACTTTTTTCAGTTAGATTTTGAGAATAAAAAGCTCTGGAGGGTTGTTGAGTAGCAATTCTCACTGTTGAGTCAACAACAATATGTTAACCTTTTTAAAAGAAAGGTTGTTTTTTTGCTTCAAAACAACATCTCGCAAACCAAATTGAAAAACATGACAACAAAAAACTTTAATTTTAAAAACGAGAGCGGAGATAAAAAGTATTTCACGCAGATTCCGAATATGATTGTTAACCATTCCACCGCTTACGAGCAGTCGCTTTATCTGATAATGAAAAGATTGGCTGGCGAGGGCGGACAATGTTTTGCCTCAATGAATTTTCTAGCAAAGAAAATGGGGGTTGATAAAAAGAGCGTGGCTAAAACAATAACCAAACTTTTGGCGAGAAAATGGATAGTTGAAGCAGAGAAAACAAAGGTTCGTGGCGGCTCGGTTCGGACTTTTATCATAATCGATTTATGGAAACTGAATATGGACAATTACGAAAGTGGACGCCAAATCACCACCCCTGAAAGTAGAAGTATAAATCGTGAAAGTGGAAGTATTATCCCCGAAAGTGGACGTAAAACGGACACAAGTAAGAATGATAATAAGATAGATAATAAGAACGAAGAGTTTTTTAAAAATGTGGCGACGGAATTCAAGAACGGGGAAAGGAGATATAAACCATTTTATCAAGGAAACCACATGAGATGGGTCGAGGCAAAGAAAAAGTGGTTTGTGATTTCAAAATACGGAGAGTGGCTTGAATATGCAGATAAAGAGTCAAAAATTGAGTGGCGATAATGGCCGGAGTGGCGGTTTTAAGCGAATTTCAGGGCATCCTTGAGGTTATTCTGGCCCCAAAGGATAATTAACTATGGCAAACGATAAACAAAACAAAAAATTAATCAAAAAAGAGGACAAAAAAGTTGAGATAAGTAGGATTACCGGGATTTTTGATAAAAGCATGACTGCTGACGAAGTTGGCATCGAGGAGATGCTGGCCCTGGTAAACAAAGACAAACTGACTGAGCAGGAAACAAAAAGGCTGAATCAGCTTTCGCAAGAAGTCACTGAGATCCATGGGTTAAAAAACGGATTATGGGCCGGCTCCGCCACTTACCAAAAATACAGAAACTTTATCTACACCACCCGGGCCAGCTTGGTAAAAGAATACGCCTGCAAAACACCTCTTGAGCTAATGCTGGTTGACCGTATCGTGGCAAATTACTGGAGAGCGATGAGAATTGAAACTTTGCTTTGCCCTTACATTGAATGGAACGATAATTATCCTTTTAGCCAATTAAGAATTAACATCGTTAAAGAGTTAAGCAAGAGTTTGGAGTCTGCCAGCAGGCAAATGACAACCAGCATCTTACTGCTGAAGGAAATGAAACAGCCGGGACTGAATGTGAAGATAAATGCCGGAAATGCGTTTGTTGCGCAGAACCAGCAGTTTAATTTAAACAAAAATGAAAACAATGAAACCAATGAGCCAAAATGATTTAGGATTGCTGGTTGAGAACTGTCCGAAGGTAAAAATCTCAGATTTCCTGAGAAAATACAGAATGCGAAGTAAGGAAAACCTGATAAAGTCTGAACTGGAACTGCAGGGAATTAACGTCGAGTTGGGAATCACAAAAACGTGTTACGGCGGCACAAGGTTTTGGTTTAAGTGTCCTCTCTGCCAAAGCCGGGCCGGCGTGCTGTTTATTCATCCCTTAAACAGCAAAGTCGGTTGCAGGAAATGCCTGAATCTTGAGTACAGGAAAAGAAGATACAAAGGGATGATAGAGTCCTCGTAAAAAGTTGAACGATGAAAAATTAGAAAAAACAAATGAAAATGCCTCTCAAACAGAAATCTTTACAGAAGAAGGGATTAAAAACATCTCTCGTTTTCAGGATACGTTAAAAAGAATTCACATCCGGCTCATCAGCGAGGGTTACACAATAAAAGACGGCAAGATCGAGAAACCAAAGATCGCTCTGGATAAATCCCAAAAAAGCGGTAATGTAGCCCCACATAAATTACCATGAAAAATACACTGTTTGCCAACCAATATCTGATATACAACCGCAAGAGCACGGACGATGCTGATAACCAGAAAAACTCGCTGTCTTACCAGCTGATGAGAAACATAGAATTTGCAAAAAGAAACAACCTTCCGATAGCGGAAGGTTTGACTGTTCCGGGCTTTTGCGAGGCTGGCATCGTCAACGAAAGCCACTCCGGGTTCAAAGAGGACCAGAATTTTGTTATTAACAAGGGCGGTTCAGTGCAGTACAATATTTTAAGGCCAAAGTTCTTACGGCTGGCCCAAATGCTAAAAGACAAAGAAATTAAAGGCTGTATATTTCTATGCTGGGACAGGTCGAGCCGCAACAAGCAGGACGATGTGATTATTAAAAAGCTAATTTCTCTTGGTTGCGACATCAGATTCAGCGAGGCCACTTATGATAAAACAAGCTCCGGTGAACTGCACATGGATATTGATGGAATGTTTGCCGCGCACTACTCAAGAGTAATTTCAGAAAAAGTAAAAAACGCACAGCGGAAACTGCGGGTTGAAGGCAGGTGTCTTTATTTCACTCCGATCGGTTATCTTGATAAAGGATCAGACAACAAGCCGTTGGACCCGGAACGAGCGCCGATTGTTAAAAGAGTCTTCGAGCTTTATTCAACCGGTGACTGGAGTTTTGCCCAGCTCGGTAAATGGGCCGCAAAACAAGGGCTTACCACAAAGCCGGTGCGCAGGAAAAGAACCAAAGAGGAAATTTCAAATAACGTCTCGCCCGATAAAATTCCAAAGACTACCCGTGTCGTTGATCGCAAAGTCATTGAACATATTCTGCATAATCCGTTTTACATAGGTAAAATAAAAACAGAATATGGATACATGACCAGCAAAGTCCACCAGCCACTAATCGACGTGGCACTATACAACAAAGTTCAGAACCTGTTAAAAGAACGCAGAGTGGGTGTGTATTACATCGACAAGCCATTTTACACTTATCGAAAAATGATTCACTGCACCTGCGGACGCGGTTACTGCCCATACGAGCAGAAAGGAATCATCTATTATTTAACCAAGTGCAAGCCGGGATGCCCGAATTCAAACAAGAACATCCGGGAAAGCGATATCGACGAGGCTGTTTTGGACCTGTTCTCAAAAATGTATTTTACCGATGAGGAGTTAAAGGAAATTGAAGTTAAAGCAAAAGCCGAGCTGGGCGTAATTGCAACGAACAGAAACAAGAAACTCGATGACCTGCACGTTCAGCAGAAAAAATGGCTGGCTGATATGGATTATCTTACAACCAACAAGCTGACACTACTGCGAACGAATACGATGGACGTAGATGCTATTAGGGCCGAAGAGAACAGGATCAGCTCAAAGCTCTCCGAGATCGATGTAAAAATACAGGCCCAAGCCGAATCTGCGGAAGCAATATTGGATTATGTGATTTCGTTTTCCGAACTGGTTAAGAACGCATATTCGTACTACAAGCACGCGCTTGATTCGGAAAAGCAGGAACTTGCGTCAAATGTGTTTTCTGAACTTGTCATTTACAACAGAAAGTTGCGTAGCTACAAGGCAAAAGAGGGCTTTGAAGCCCTCTTGAACCGCCCAAATATGCTCGTTGGGAATGTTGGCGGAGGAGGTGGGACTCGAACCCACGAGACCCTTTCGGGTCACAGCTTTCCAAGCTGTTGCAATGGCCACTATGCGACTCCTCCAAATTTTTATACTTCCATTCCCCTTAATGCAGTTATGCGTTCTCCTACAGGAGGATGGGTCATAAATAATTTAATAAACCAGTTGGTCTTTTGCTTCCCCTTATATGGCGAATCAATAAAAAGCGAAGTTGTGGCGTCATTAGTAATTTTTATCGGCGTTGGATCTGATGAAATTTTTTCCAATGCGCGGGCCAATCCTTCCGGAAATCTTGTCAGCAAAGCGCCGTCAGCATCTGCCAAAAACTCTCTTTTTCTTGAAATTGCGAGTTGAACAAGTGTCGCTGCAATCGGAGCTAAAATTGCCGCAACAATTCCCAAAATCATCAAAATTGCCCCTGCATTATTTCTGTTATTACTTGATCTTCGTCCGCCACCCCAAAAACTAACTCTCATAAACATATTTGCAAGTATCGCGATAGCTCCGGCTAAAACCGCGACAACCGTAGACAAAAGCATATCTTTATTTCCGATGTGCGACAATTCGTGAGCTATAACTCCTTGTAACTCTGTTTTATCCAATCTGTTTAAAAGGCCTTGCGTTACGGCAACAACTGCGTGATTTTTATCGCGGCCGGTGGCGAAAGCATTTGGTTGCATTTCCGGAATTATATAAATTTTAGGAACGGGTAGACCGGCGGTTATACAAAGATTTTCAACAACGTTATATAATTCCGGATTATCTTTTTTTTCTATTAACTGGGCTTTATAGGTTGATAAAACTATTTTATCTGACCACCAATAGCTTCCAAAAGACATAAACACACTTAAAAATACGGCAAAATATAAAATAACGTTGCTATCTAATAAATAACTAAACAACCATCCAATCGCAATAATAAAGACCAAAAACCCAGTTATAAAAAACCAGGTTTTTCGTGTGTTGGAATCTGCTTGTGTATATATACTTGGCACGGATTTTAGCGAGGCAACAAACTTTTTGCAGGCCTTGGTCCACTTGTCTCCGCAGAGACAAAGGGGGTTACCAACAGCCGGAAAAAAGTTTGCTACCGAGCGAAAAATTAAAATTTTACGCCGACCGGTTCTCTTTCCGTTTCGTTTGCTGTCTGAAATAACTCCATTTGCTTAAATCCAAACGAACCGGCTATTATATTTGCAGGAAAGCTTTCCACTTTGATGTTCAAATCCCTAACGTTTGTGTTGTAGAACCTGCGGGCGGCCTGGATTTTGTCTTCTGTGTCTGTCACCTCGTTTTGCAAGGCCAAAAAGTTTGTAGAGGCCTTTAAATCAGGGTAATTTTCGGCTACAGCGAACAAACTTTTCAGGGTGCCAGATAGTGCGTTTTCGGCATCTGCTTTGTCCTTGAGCCCCGTAGCGCCCATAGCAGCCGTTCTGGCTTGGGTTACCTTCTCGAATAATTCCCTTTCATGGGTTGCATAACCTTTTACGGTTTCAACCAAGTTTGGGATCAAATCGTACCTTCTTTTTAATTGGACATCAATATCTGCCCAAGCTTCTTTTGCTCTATTTTTTAAAGTTACTAATCCGTTAAAAACCCCTATTATCCATAGGACGGCAACGACTACAATAATTAATATTATCCATAATATTAATGACATATTATTTTGGCAAATCATCAATCAAGCCCTCTATATGAGGATGCTGAGCGATGAATTTGTAATTAAATAATTTTAGAAGCGTTAAAAAATCTTCGAGTTCAGGGCGGAATTTTTCCGGGCCGGAAAAAACTTCCCACAATTGAACCATAAGATTTTTTGTATAATGATGTAAAACTTCGTAGTCTGATTTATTTTTCAAATAGTTTATTATCTGCTTGAATTCTCCCCTATCCAGCCAGACACCCCCGCACATTTTACAAAAATCAACCTTTGTTTTAGATTCGTCATATTTAACTTCCATTAAACCCACTCTGCAAACAGGACAATGCTTATCTCCGCGCGAAACGCGGAACTTTCCTTTATCCCTCCACAAATCAACATCGAGCCAGTTTAACTGCTCATCTCTGGCGTCTTTCGCCCGCCTTAACTCGTCTTTGTCAAACCATATACCCAAACACTTTGGGCAGTAATCAACTTCCACTAAATGGAATAAAACCTTTTCTAATTGTTCATTGTCATTTGGACAGTTCATATTTTTATAATACATAAAAACTCCCCCGAATTCAAGAGAGAGCTTTTGTCTACGACCAGCTTAGTAATCGCCACCCATCATTGGATTTGGAGAATGATTGTGTTTTTCCTCTTTTGATGGCAATTCGCTGACAACAGCTTCTGTTGTCAAAAGCATAGATGCGGCTGATACTGCGTTTTCCAAAGCAGTCCTGACAACTTTTGTCGGGTCAACAACTCCTGCTTTTATTAAATTTTCATAAACCATTGTTTGGGCATTAAAACCAAAATCACCTTCTGACTCTTTTACTTTTTGAACAACCACAGCTCCATCAACGCCCGCGTTTTCTGAAATTTGCCTAATCGGCTCTTCAATCGCTCTTTTCAAAATATTTAATCCGGTCTTTTCATCTCCCTCAAGCTGAAGTTTTTCTAAAGCCGGCAAGGTTCTCAATAAAGCGACTCCACCTCCGGGCACAATCCCCTCTTCAACAGCGGCTCTTGTGGCGTGCAAGGCGTCTTCCAGTTTATGTTGTTTTGCTTTTTGCTCAACCTCTGTTGCAGCTCCCACTTTTATAACCCCCACTCCGCCTGATAATTTTGCCAATCTTTCCTGCAACTTTTCTTTGTCAAAATCCGATGTGGCAGAATCTATTTCTTTTTTTATTGCCGAAATTCTCGCATCGATATCCGCTCTTTCTCCTTTGCCCTCCACAATTGTTGTGTTTTCTTTTGTTGAAATAACTCTTCTGGCTTGCCCCAACATTTCTATTTCCACATTTTCCAGTTTCATTCCTTTTTCTTCAGAAATTACTTCGGCTCCCGTTACGATAGCAATATCCTCTAACATCTCTTTTTTCCTGTCGCCAAACCCCGGAGCTTTTACCGCCAAAGCATTAAAAATTCCACGGATTTTATTTACAATCAAAGTTGTCAAAGCGTCTCCGTCAACGTCGTCGGCAATAATAACCAATTCTTTTTTGCCCTCTTTTACTAATTTTTCTAATAAAGGCAAAATTTCCGGCAACGAGCTTATTTTTTTGTCTGTGATTAAAATATATGGCTCTTCCAAGCTGGCTTCCATTTTTTCTGCATTAGAAACCATGTATCCTGAAACATATCCCCTGTCAAATTGCAAGCCTTTCACAATTTCTTTTGAAAGCCCAAAAGTTTTCGATTCTTCAGTTGTAATCACTCCATCCTTGCCAACTTCTTCCATAACTTCGGCAATTAAATTTCCCATTTCTTCATCCTGCGCAGAAATTTTTGCAACCTGGGCTTTTTCCTCTTTCGTACTAATCGATTTCGACATTTCTTTCAATGCCTGTACAACTGCGTCTTTTGCTTTTATAATCCCCTTTCTCAAAGCTAAAGGATTAGCTCCCGCCACCACATTTTTTAATCCTTCTGCGGCAATCGCCTGACACAATAAAACAGCTGAAGTTGTACCGTCTCCGGCGATATCATTTGTTTTTGAGGCAACTTCTTTTATAATTTCTGCTCCAATATTTTCAATATTGTCTTCTAACTCAATGTCTTTTGCGATTGTTACCCCGTCGTTTGTAATTGTAGGTGAACCAAAGCCCGAGCCCAAAACAACATTTCTACCTTTTGGTCCAAGGGTAACTTTCACCGCATTTGCAACCTTATCTAATCCGCTTTTCAATGCTTTGCGAGCATCCTCTCTGAATTTAATTTGTTTAGCCATAACTAAAAGTTTTAAAGTTTATCAAGTTTGTAAAGTTATAAAGTCAACGAACTTGCAACTTTATAAACTTTATGAACTTGGAACTTACTCGATTATTGCTAATATATCGCTTTCTGAAGCGATTAAATATTCTTTATTATCAACCTTTATTTCATTTGGTCCGTATTTAGTAAACAAAACTTTATCGCCGGGCTTTACCGACATCATAATTATTTTTCCGTCATCGGTTTTTTTACCGGGCCCAACTGCAATTACTTTTCCTTCCTCTGATTTTTCTTTGTTTGCTGTGTCAGGTAAAAATATTCCGGCTTTTGTTTTTTCTTCTTCCTTAACCGGCTCTATTAAAATATGATCTCCCAATGGTTTTATATTCACCCCGTTAGAGGTCTGTCTTTATATGATAAATATATCAACTTCAGACGCCCTCATTATTTCGTAACCCCGCTTATCCAAATGGATTAACCTCTAACGGGGTTCATGGTTTTTATTATTTATATGATTTTTAGATATAATGTAATTTAATCGATTAAAGAACGATTGTCAATAATTGCACTGGCCACTGGTATACTTTACAGTATGAGGCACTTAAAACATGTTGCA
>CAYOIH010000028.1:0-11476 GCA_964404005.1 uncultured Candidatus Saccharibacteria bacterium | reverse complement strand
GGACACTCTCAAAAATTCAAATGACATACGAATTTTTTGTTGGTTTCATTGACGGTCTGTCGGCCGCAATAATATTATTCATATTTTTAGTTTCAATAATACAATGAATTGCACACTTTCACAGCCAGTAAATTATTTAGGCAATCCGCCGGGTAAGAACGACCCGTTTGCTTTTACGCAGATGACTTGCGATGGATCAATAGGCACAGGAGGATCAACCGAGCAAATAACGGGAACCGGAGAATTCTGGATTTCCAAACAGTTAGACTACGGGCAGGTTTTGATTTTAACCTTCCTTCTAATTTTCTTTGTCGGGTTTGTTGCAAAATTCCTTTGGAATTTCAACAAGCAAGACAGCGACCAAAAGCTATGACTTTTTTGAATTCCAGCGTAAGCGAATTTTTAGGAATGATATTTTTCTACCCGTTTCTTTTTCACACGCTATTTTTACTTTTTACGGGCATCGAGGATGCGATTATCTTCTGGTTTCGCCGGAAGGATTACCCCTCAAAGCCATCTGATTTATGATTACCACAAACGAAATTTTAACAAACGTCTTTTTCGCCTTTTTCTATTGCCTGGGCAACGTAGTCGACTACATTTGGGCGGGGGCATTCGCCGGCGCGATAATTTTAACATTAACGAGGCTGTTGGCTAAAAAAGATTAAATATGAAAACAACAAAAAAATTAAACTGGCATACGGAGAAAAGAAAAGTGAAGGATCTTGTGCCTTTTGAAGGGAACCCCAGGATCATGACCGATAAGCAGTTAGAGGATTTGAAAAAAAGCGTTTCAAAATTTGATTTAGTTGAGATTCCTGCAATAGATACGGATAACAGAATTGTAGCCGGTCATCAGCGATTAAAAATCATGCAGTTACTGGGCAGGGGCGAAGAGGTGATTGATGTTAGGGCTCCAAATAGGAAATTAACTGAGGCGGAGTTTAAGGAATACAATCTTCGCAGCAACAAAAACACAGGAGAGTGGAACTTTGATGAGCTGGCTAATTTTGACGAGGATTTGTTAAAAGAGTTCGGTTTCAACGAGAACGAACTGGACAACATTTTCGGTTTAGAAAAAGCAGATGATTTTGACCTGGCGAAGGAAACAGAAAAAGCAATACAGCACTTTCACGGTGTCAAACCCGGCGATCTGTGGCAGTTAGGCGAGCACAGGCTAATCGTGGGCAATGCAACAGATCCGAAAGCATGGAAAAAACTGCTGGGCCCGGAAAAGTTTGATTTTATGTTTACAGATCCGCCGTACAGATTAGCATATTGTAAAAAGCGGGTCAGGAAAGTAAAAACAAAAGACGGTTGGAAAATTAAAGCTGAAAGGGAATACGAAAGCGTTGGCCAGACAGACGCGATGGGTAAGGGCTTCGGCTACAAAGGCAACCGGAAATACGATGGAGTTATCCAAGCCGGCGGCGTTCCTGAATTTGACGAATGGCTTTCAATAGCCAACCAATTTAAAAACGAGAAAGGCTCAAACGTTATGGTGTTCGAGAACTGGAGAAACACTCCCGACCTTTGGGGTGCCATAGAAAAGTATTGGGCGATTCAAAACATGGTCATTTGGCACACGCCTAACAGAACGCAGGGATTTTCAGCAAAGTATAAATTCTTTAACAGGTTTGACGTGGCTCCTGTTGCCGGTGACGGAGTTCAGAACGAAATCGACGAGGATGGCTTCATGGGATATTTAGAAAATAAAGGACAGAAGTTATTAGACACTTATGAGATATCGCTTTACGCAAAACAAGGAAAGCCGGATTGGAATAAAGACAAGGGCACAAAGTTTTGGGTTATGGGTGACCACGTTACGCACGCAACAGATTCGGCTTCCCAGTCCGGTCAGAATTTAATATTCGGCACAAAGCCAATTCCAATATTAGTTCCGTATGTAAAAATATTAAGTCCGAGAAACGGAATCGTTATGGAACCATTCGGCGGATCGGGATCAACAATAATCGCATCTGAAATTATGAAACGGAAATGTAGAGCGATTGAATTGTCGCCTTTATATGCGGAAGTGATAATTGCGAGGTTTGAGAGGTTTACCGGGATAAAGGCTAAAAAAGCGTAAAATATGAGGATTTTGAGCAACCACAAGGGCCACAGACAAGAGATCCGAGGCTGAGTGGGAATAAACTATGGAACAGCAAACAATGATAAAATTACCTGAAAATACAGGTGATATCAGGGATGAGAGGGGCAGATTTAGGCCAGGAACGAGTGGAAATCCAATCGGGAAGCCGGCTGGCGCGCTTTCGATTACAGCTGAAATTAAAAAGAGGCTACAAGAAGTACCGGAAGGGCAACAGAAGTCTTATTTGGAACTCTTAGTTAACAGAATTTTGAAGCAGGCAGTCGTTGATGGAAATGAGCAGATGATAAAACAGATTTGGAATTACGTTGACGGAGCACCGTTTGAAAAATAAAAATAAAAATTCTCGGACAGGCCCGTTGGCCTGTTTTTAATTACAGTTGAATATTTGTCAAAAAAGGCGTAAATTTAATTAATATGAAAATCAAGTCCCTAAATAGTAATTTGCATAAGGCAAACCAGGCAAAAAAAGACGAGTTTTACACTCAACTTGTTGATATAGAAAATGAGCTTAAGCATTACAAAGAGCAGTTCAAAGGCAAGGTTGTTTATTGTAATTGCGATGACCCCTTTGAAAGTAATTTTTTCAAATATTTTGCCTCTAACTTCAATATTCTTGGTCTCAAAAAATTAATAACTACCAGTTATACAAAGTCGCCAATTGCCGGAGGACAACTACCGCTTTTTGAAGTCAAAGGCTTAAAACCGAAGGGCAAAGAGCCATTTAAGATCGAGCTCAATGAAGTGACAGATACGGATGCGGACGGCTCAGTGGGGATCGCCGATGTAAAGTGGCTCCTGAAAAACGATGCCAACATTGCTACTCCTCTTAAGGGCACCGGTGATTTTCGTAGTGAGGAGTGCGTTGAATTACTTAAAAATGCAGATATTGTTGTGACAAACCCACCGTTTTCATTGTTTCGTGAATACGTAGCACAGCTGGTAAAATTTAAGAAAAAGTTCTTGATTTTGGGCCAACAGGGAGCGATTATTTATAAAGAAACTTCTCCCCTGATAAAAGAAAATAAAGTTTGGCTCGGATATAATAATGGGGGCACGAAATGGTTTCAAGTTCCAATGGATTACGACATACCAACAGAATCTAGAAAAAAAATTGTTAATGGAGTTAAGTACTTTAGTATGGGAAGTGTTAATTGGTTTACTAATCTTGATGTTGCTAAACGTCATGAATGGATGACTCTGTATAAAAAATATACTCCAGAAGAATATCCTAAATACGATAATTATGATGCAATAAATATTAATTATAAAGCTGAAATTCCAATGGATTATGACGGGATAATGGGCGTACCTGTAACCTTTCTTGATAATTATAACCCAGAGCAGTTTGAAATTATTGGCTTGGATAGATATACGGGTAAAAATGGTGATAAAGATTTCACTATTAATGGTAAGCTGTTATTCCGTCGTTTACTAATTAAAAAGAAAAAATCAAAAAAATAATATGAAAATTGATTTACATAAAATTCCAATTCGTGAAGTGATCGCAGGATATAAAGATAGCGCCGAAGAAGGCGTGTTTGCCTACAATGATAAACTCGATATTCGCCCGAAATATCAGCGCGAGTTTGTATATACTGGTAAGCAGCGCGATGAGGTTATTAGGACAATTAAAAAAGGGTTTCCGCTTAACGTGATGTATTGGATGAAAAATGATGCGGGCAATTTTGAAGTTTTAGACGGACAACAACGCACTATTAGCATTGGGCAATATGTTAACAATGATTTCTCTATTGATTTCAATGGAAAGCTGGCCATGTTTCATAATCTAACTCGTGAAGAACAAAACAAAATTTTGGATTATGAACTGATGATTTATATCTGCGAAGGAACTGATGATGAGAGAATTGATTGGTTTACAATTATAAATATTACAGGCGAAAAATTGACCAACCAGGAAATCCTTAATGCAACTTATACCGGACCGTGGCTTTCCGATGCAAAATTGAAATTCAGCAAAACAAACTGCGTAGCTTATTTGTTGTCAAACGACGGGGGAAGACTTCTTAACGGTTCGCCAATTAGGCAAGACTACTTAGAAACGACACTCTCGTGGATTAACGATGGCAAAATTAAAGATTATATGGCTAAGCACCAACACGATACGAATGCTGACGAATTGTGGAATTATTTTCAAAAAGTAATTGCTTGGGTGCGGGAAACCTTTCCGAATTATCTCCATGAGATGAGCGATGTGCAGTGGGGCGAATTGTATAACGAATTCAAAGATAAAAAATTTAACGCTAATAAACTAGAATTGGAAATTAAGGAATTAATGCAAGACGAGGATGTAACAAAAAAATCTGGTATTTATTCTTATGTCTTAACAAGGCAAGAAAAATATTTAAATATCCGCACCTTTTCAGATAAACAAAAAAGAGAAGCATACGAAAAACAAAAAGGTAAATGCGCAAAATGCAAAAAACATTTTGAAATAGAAGAAATGGAGGCTGACCATGCAACACCTTGGCATGAAGGCGGAAAAACTATTTCAAAAAATTGTCAGATGTTGTGTAAGCAAGACAATCGCACCAAATCTGGAAAGTAGCATTAGGCATCCAATCAGATTTTATGATAATAAAAAAAGTAAAAATTAAAAATTATCACTCAATTGTTGAATGCGAATTCGAGTTTAAAAACTTGCTCGCTTTGATTGGTAAAAATAATAGCGGAAAATCTAATATAATTTACGCTTTAAATTTATTTTTAAGCAAGGAAAAACCAGGAAGCATTTATAGTTTTCACAATCCGGAAATACCAATAGAAATCGTGATTGAATTTACAGATCTGACTCCTTATGAAAAAGAAAAAATTACTGGAGATCATAGAGAAGAAAATTCCTTCGTGTTGAAGAAAATTTACACTTATAATGCAGCTGAATCAGAAATTGATAAAAAGACGACATCGGTTAAAAATGGGGAAGATACTGGTGTAGCACCAAGAGGTCTGGAAAATGTTTTAGCAGATTTATTGCCAGAGCTTTATTTATTGCCGGCGATAAAGTATCCGTCCGAGGAAACTAAACTAAATAAAACAAGTAATTTTGGTAAGTTTTTAAATCTTTTAGTCGAGAAATTTGAGTCTGATTTTTCTGATTGGAAAAATAAATTGGATACCCTAAATCAAGAAGTATTAAGGATGGATGATAGTGCTCCGCTTGCAAAAATATCATCGGAATTAACTGCTGCACTAAAAGAACAATTTTCTGAATCGGAAATTAAGCTAAAGCCAGAAGTCTTGAGTTGGATGGATACTTTAAAAAATCTCGAGGTTTTTATGAGTGATGATGTAACTGTTCCATTAATTAATAAGGGCCAAGGTTCTCAGAGGGCATTCATTTTTGCAATCTTGAGACTTTTGGCTAAGGCATTAAACGAGAAAAGGCCGCCTCAAGGAAAGTCTAAAAAAGGATTAATAATTGCCATCGAAGAACCAGAGTCATACTTGCATCCTCAACAACAAAAAATTGTGTACTCGCTATTGAAAGGATTATCTCAGCAAACAGAGGAACAAATTCAGGTAGTTTATGCAACGCATTCCAGCTTTATGATTCATATAGAAGATTACCAATTTATTGGGATCGTAAAGAAAAAAAATATTACCGATGGTACGAAGGTTTTTCAATATACAGGAGAGATATTTTCCCCCGATTCTAAAAAAGAATTTCAACTTTTATGCCAATTTGATCCAGAAAGGAACGAACTTTTTTTTGCCGAAAAAGTAATTTTCGTAGAGGGTGACACGGAAAAATTTTCCTTGCCAGTTGTTTTTGATAAAATCGGATTTAATCCGATTGAAAAAGGAATATCGATTGTCGAATGCGGATGCAAGGGTGGCATCAAATTATTTTTAGAAGTTGCAAATAAGTTTAATAGGACAGAAAAGGTAATAAATTATGTTGTTTTTTATGATAAAGACGTACCCTGGAAAGATGACGTTGATCCAAAAAAAGCAGAAAAGGAAACACAAGCAGAAACAGAAAATTCTGAATTAAAAACCCTTTCGTCCGGAAACCCAATATATGAATTTACCCCAGACTTCGAAAGAGAGCTATCCTTAAGTGTAGGAGATAAATCAAAGCCGTATATGGCTAGAAAGCAATTATTACAAGTCGAAGCTGCAAACTTTCCTGAAAAATTAGCGACATTTATTAGAACAAATTTGTAAATATGTCGAAATATTATAACCCACAAAGAATAAGGGGATTATACGACCCGAAATCTATAGAGCCATTTAGACTCAGCCGAAGCCGAATAGATTTATTTTTAAATTGTCCTCGCTGTTTTTATTTCGATCGTAAACTGGGTACCGATCGTCCGCCGGGATATCCATTTAGCCTAAACTCAGCTGTAGATAAACTTTTAAAAAAAGAATTTGATATTCACAGGGCTAAAGGTACGGCCCATCCTTTAATGAAGCATTATAAAATTGATGCGGTGCCTTTAGCGCATGAAAAAATGGATGAATGGCGGGATGCGTTGAGAAGGGGCATAACTTACCACCATAAAGACACGAATTTTATGATAACCGGAGGCGTAGACGATGTCTGGGTGGATCCGAAAGGGGAGTTGATGATTGTGGATTATAAGGCCACGTCAAAAGGGGAGGAGGTTAGCTTGGATGCAGATTGGCAGATTGGTTATAAAAGGCAGATGGAAATTTACCAGTGGTTATTTAGAAAAAATGGATTTAAAGTTTCTAAAACAGGATATTTTGTTTATTGCAACGGCGATAGCGATAAGGAGTCCTTTGATGGTAAATTAGAGTTTGATATAAAAATTATTCCTTATGATGGGGATGATTCTTGGGTCGAACAAACAATTATTGATGCACATAAATGTTTGAATGGTACTATGGCTCCGGAAGCTGGCGCCGACTGCGATTATTGTAAATATGTTAAAGCAATAAACAGCAAATAGCTATGTCAGGTAAATCAAAAGTAGATTTCTATAAAATTTATGCAAAAGCACACAATAACGCATCAGATCTCTTAAGTGAAGCAGAAATTTTGTACGAAAAGGGAAAATATGCGAGAGCATATTTTCTTGCTTATACGGGATTGGAAGAGATTTCAAAATCACAAATGGCTGCAGATGTTGCTACAAGGTTCATTGACGAAGAAGTGTTTTGGAAACACTACTCAAAGCACGACAGCAAACTTAACGGTATCCAATGGGCCTATATTGATGCAAACACACCACCATACAATAAGGTTTGGGTCGGTCCGGATAGGGATGATGTTGAGGGCATCTCTGCGTCGGAACCTCTTTGGGAAAAAAGACAAAATTCTCTTTATGTCGACGCTATGGATGGTGCTATAAAATCTCCGAAAGATGAAATAACCGAAAAGGACGCTCGTGAAATTATGCATATATTGAGTACTGCGCTGTATAGAATTTGGGAAGTGAGCGGAGAATTCGGCGGAAACCAAATTGGTACGAAAGGGTTTATGAAGTAGGTTTTGAGCAATTTTTAGGGGTTTTGTGAGGTTTTCAGAGAAAAGACGCGTAAAAATAGGGGATTCAGTCCTTTGCAGCGAAGGGCTGTTTTTTCGCTTCGTTGCTATTGACAAGACCATATAATATGATATAATGTAGATACGAATTTGTTCATTACAATTTAGGAGAAAACCCATGCCAGAGCACACTTTGGACGAGCTGAAAGAGCTCGCGAAGCCAGCTCTGCGTCATGCGGAGCTCATAAACCTTGCACGGATTGAAACTCCGAGTAGGGCAGATGAAATGGCTTCAACTCGCTGGCCTCGTAGGCAAGCGAAAGCAACGCGGTTCCTGGCAATGTTGCGCAGGGACTATGGTCAAAGGGCCTTTGAGGCCCTGGTTCCAACGGAGCACGCTCGGCCTAAGGGCTCAGAGCACGCTCAAGGAGACACTGTTATGATTACTTTGGATTCGCTGTACCCGGTCGGAGTTCAAGATGTTGTTCTTGGGCCGCCCGATGTCAGAAAGGCGGAGGATTTGGCGCTTTGCGCACCACCGCCTAGCAAGTGGAAGGCCGTGAAACTCAAGGATGAGGTTTCGCGTCTGAAGTTGACTCCTGGCCAGGAGCGTGAGCTTGTTCGCCGGATCATCGATTCGATGCTTGCGAGCAACGCTTACTCACTAACGTGGGGAGCGGCGCTGTTGGCAGCCAAGGCGTACTTCGGCGATGACAAGGCTCTTTACAAGAAGATCCTCGTTGCCATAGTGTCCCTCGGCGGTTTCGTCGAAGACGCAGTCAGTATGCCCTCTGCTATCGTGCCGGAAAAGCTCGATCAGTTCAGGGAAAACTGGCCGCCGCACTCGGACGTCTGTCTTCAACTCGTGATTGATCACATGCTGGAGTCGGGTTGCACTGAGAAGGAAGTGCGTTCCATTTGGGGCAAGATGCTCCGGGCGCGCTTCGAGCGAAGCTTCCTCACTATCTGTATCTACAGTTGGTGGAAGGGTCTGAAGATCGGCGAAAAGGATTTCGCCACGGAGGCCATGGATGTCAATCGGCAGTGCCTGATGCGAGAACTTCAACACCTTACGGGTGTCGTCAACTCGCGTATCACGTACTTCAGCGCCAACGAGTACCTGGAAATGGTGGACAATCTTTGCCATGACTGCGGATGGGAGTGGTGTCGTAGTGACGACATCAGATCGGCGGTGGAAGACATGTTCATCCACTGCTTCGCCTCCGGTCAGGTTGGCCGAGCGTTCGCCGTACTTCACAGGTTCGGCGGAAGATTCAACGTGTTCTACAACGAGGCACGGGCAGGCGATTCCAGTTCTATCGAAGTGGCGATGCAGCGTCTGATGCGTGGAGCATTGGACAAGGCTTGTGACGACAAGAATTACGGCGTCGCCACAGCTTTGGCCGAACATCTGGGCGATGTCACGCGCGCCGATCAGTTGCGAGAGTTGGCTCGCCATCTCGAACAGCCGGTTCGGCTTGACTTCGCGTTCGACCTCATGGTTCACGTCAAAGGTCGCTGAGCGATCATCTCCGACAAGGTTCTCGATAAAAAGAGAACAACCCCATACGGAAGCAATTCTGTGTGGGGTCTTTTTTTATAAAATTATTGCTGGCACTGCAAAAAACGCACAACTGGCGGTGCCGGCGATAATATCAATCTCGAGCTTGACTTCCTCAACAGGGTCTGGCAATATGAGGGCAAGGTAAAAATTAATCAATTATTCACCATTTCCCGGAAGGGCGTGCCATGAAGCGCAAAACTTCGTTGACACGGTTACAAAAGTGGTATAATTAATGGTAGAAGGGTTAAATGCCTTCTGCCGTTAGCTAACGGCATACGCCCGGTCGGGTAACCGGCTGGAATCGCCATGGCGCCACTCGTTGTAACCAGTGGCGTTTGTGGTTTATGTTATTAGATCTAAAAATCTGGCATGGAATTAGCAGCCAACGTGGCTGCTTAGAGGGGTTCTGCTTCTTTTTAGAAGATTGGGAAAAGGTTCAAATTAATAAGTTAATGTTGCCGCCGCTGTGAAGCTGGCGGTTTTTATTTTATGAAACTAAAAGATGCAATAAATGATTTTACAACGTGGAAGTCACCGCAGGTAAAAGGCAATACGGTGTATCATTACCACTGGCAGTTGGTCAATTTTGCAATCTTTTTAAAGAATAAAGACATTGAGAAGGTAACAGAAAAAGATATTAGTGAATATTTGAACTTAAGCTCTATGTTCAACCATAGTGCAAGCACTCGCGAAAAGCAGGCCCTGGCTATAAAGCATCTTCTAACCTTCTGGCAGCTGAAAGGATTGAAGGTTGAGAATCCGGCCCTTGTGCCAAAGATAAGATCGGAAAGAGTAATGCCACGGGTGGCAACTGAAAGCGATTATTATAAGGTTCTGAATGTTATTCCAAAATTCGGACACAACCATATTCGAAACAGAGCGATTATGGGACTATTGTATGATAGCGGCGCGAGGTTGAATGAAATCTTATCGCTGAACGTGCAAGATGTTGATATTCAAACCAAACGCATAACAATTAAAACGGAAAAACACACAAAGACCAGCCCGTTCAGAAATATATTTTTTAGAGAAGCGACAATAGTATATCTGAATACATGGTTAAAAAAGCGAGAACAAATTTTAGATCACTTAACTATTGAGGATAAAGACGCATTGTTTATCTCGGTCCGTGGCGGTGTCTGTGGCGAGGGTACGGAAGCAAGGCGTTGTAGTATAGATGCAATTGGCGAGGTGTTTAGAAAATACAGTAAAAAGGCGGGCCTGAAAAGTACATTCAATGCGCATTCGTTGAGGCACAAGTTTGGAAGGGTGCTGGCAGAAAACGAAGTTGACGATTTAATGATCGCTCAATTCATGGGCCACAACAGCGTGGACAGCAGTAGAATTTACACAGAGCTGTTCGCTCCGGCATTGCAAAGAATTTATCGGAAGGTAATGGGGAAGTAAATCAACCGAAACCATTGACAAGGTTTTATAATCTGATATACTTACTTTATTAAAGTAAAGTGATATGTTTTCAAAAAAAGACGATAAAAAAATAAACGAATTGATAAATGCCATGCTTCTTGTTAAAAACTCAAAAGAAGCCAGAAAATTTTTGCGTGATCTATTGACCGAGTCGGAGCTTATTGAGTTCGGCAACAGGTGGGAAGCTGCACGGATGCTGGAAAAAGGGGTGCCCTACACGGAAATTATTAAGGAAACCGGGTTAAGTTCTACTACTGTGGCAAGGGTTTCGGATTGGCTTAACGGCGGAATGGGAGGATATAAATTAATATTAAAAAGGATTAAAAAATAATCATGGAAAGCCAAAACAGAAAAATACAAATAGGAGTTATGGGTCCAGCGGAAAGCGAGTATCCTAAGGATACTGAGCTAAAAGATAAAATCTGCAGAATTGCTGAAAGGCTCGGCGAATTATTAGCAGAAGAGGGTGCTATTGTTTTTACCGGCGGCATGGACGGCGTAATGGAGCTTGCCAGCAAGGGTGCTAAGAGTAAGGGCGGAATAACCGTCGGGACTCCGGGCAGAACAAGAAATCTGTCTAATAAATATATTGACATAGAAGTATTGACCCCGATTGATGTAGGAGATTTTTTATTTGCCGGGATATTAAGTTGTGATGCGATAATAACGATTCCGGGCGGCGCAGGCACTCTTGCAGAGGTATGTATTGCTTATCGAAATAAAAAACCGAATATAATAATTGAAGGAATAAATCCGGATTACGATAAAATGATAAATAATTATTTGGACGAGGGAAAACTTGTTTTGACCGAAGGAGCTAAGACTCCCGAAGAAGCAGTTAAAAAAGCTCTTGAATTAGCAAAAAAAGAATTATGCAAAAAGTAATTAAAACAATTTC
>CAYOIH010000027.1:0-12191 GCA_964404005.1 uncultured Candidatus Saccharibacteria bacterium | reverse complement strand
ATAGCATCAATATCCCAAGGCATCCGCCATTCGCTTATAACCTATCCTTCGATATGCTCAATTTTTGAGTATATTCTGGATTCACTTTCGCGTAAGTTTCTAATAGATACAGATTTTATGTATCTTACTTGCCCGCCGAAGCACATTGTGCGAAGGCGGGTGAACTTGTATGCTTTTACCTACTACTTAATTAAATAAAGACCCCATGTCTAAATTTTAATTAAGTATGCCTGTTAAAAATTGCTAGTAGGCAATCTGTTATTGAAAACATTTAACAGGGTTAAATTTTCAATGTTCTTGGTTTTAATAAATAAAAAATCGCCATTTGGCGAAGCGGTCATTACTAACACAAAAAGTCAGACAGTTATCCGCTTCGTTTTTTGATAGTGATTTCTAATTTATTTACCATGTAATTACCATCTTATTAAATTTATTTAACCTTGTCAATAGCCTACAATCCACCCGAGGTTTTCGGGCTGGTATTTTTATAAATAAAGCTGTAATATAAGCATAATAATACAATTAAATAATATGAAAATATGATAAGGAATATGGACCAATTAGAAAAAGATCCAATCGATGAGCCGGCATATGTGGGCGACGACGAAAAACCCGGCCACAGGGCAGAATCAATATATATAGAATTTTTAAGAGAATCTTTTCCAAACGACTTTTTTCATGTGGAAAGAACATCGACATTTGATCAAAATGACAGGCAAGGAGTTGATTGTGTTTGCACAATAGCGGGAAAATATAGATTTGTTATGGATATCACATTCCGAGACGATGAAAAACTAAACGATAAAATGAGGCGCACACTCAACAGCCCGGTTACCCAATTAAAAGATGAGGCCGGAATAAAATATGGCGAGGATCTCCCACGAGTTTTATGCAAGGGTCGTAGCGACATGGGTTATTGGTTTGAGATAGAAAATGGCGCAAAAGCAAAACAAAAACAACGAGTAAAAGCAGAAAAAGAAGAAGTAAGATTATTAAATGATATGGCTCCACAAAGTGTCAGAACAAAACAACTAGAATTTATTCAAATTGTTCTCGATAATGCAAATGGCCTTGCAGCGGAAAACGAAAAATATGTAGAAGCAATGAAAATGACTGAAGGGGAAAAGAAAAGACATGCCGAGATGAGAGAATTATATGCCAAAAAAATGGAGCCGATAAAAAAGATACTTGAAGAAGAAAGGAAAAAGTTAAAAGCCGCAGCGTAAAAAAAGAAGGCAGTCCCTAATGGGGCTGCCTTTCAAGCAATCGCGAAAGTCCGGGAAAGTGCTCCTTGGGAATACCAAGGGGCTTTTCGTTGTTTCTACCGGCAAGGTAGAGACAAACGAATGAGGGGCTAACCCTCACCACACATGGAACATCTCCTTCGGTTGTGACGGCAACTATTTCATCATCGCGGGAACCAGCCTTCACGCCCAACATATTGGGCGTGAGCTTCTTGCCTTGCATGGCCTGCAGGACAAAATCCCGTACATTTTTTGAGACTGGTTTGTGGCAGTCTCTAAACACAAACATCTTACACCTCGCTTTCTAAGCTTTCGCTTGTTAGGTTGTCAAACACTCTACTTGGATTATAGCAAACTATCTTAAAAATGTCAAATTTTTGTAAAAGAAAGGAGAGCTTGCGCGCTCCCCCATAGGACAGAGTTTTCTGAGACGCTTTCGCTCAGCATACCGCACTCTGACAAGCGGCAACGGACGCCCGATCGCCCGTGATTATAAATCCAGATATCCTGGTTTGATAGGTGTCCATCCTACCATCAGCGTTTCATAAACGCTTCCTCAGATTACCTCTGAGCAGGTCGTGCTTCTTAGCGACAATTATGTCGCTGGGGCCTGTTGGATACGGGCCCGTCGAAGTTGTCTGGCTCTGCGGCGTCCAGCGGGAGAATTCCAGCACCGCTTAAGAAACGCGCGCAAGTCCGGAAGACTGAAGTGCCAGCCGAGGTTTTCAAACCGCGACTTCTCCTCAATCTCACACATACCCGCAAGTTGTAACTGATACTTGAGGCATGTGTACCCGATAGGACTGTCCTCTTCTTCTAGCTCCGGCTTAAAACATTTAGCCATTGCTTGAATGGAGACAGCAGCGAAGTAGAACGCCGAAGGATTTACAATCGCCCAGTTGAGACACTTTTGAAGGCGCCTCTGTAAAGAGCGATTTTTAATCCCAAGGAGTTCCCTTGCTGCCTGGACGCAACTTGCCTCGTCCAGATCCCACCACAGGTCAGCGGCCTTGGCAACGGCTTCCTCGGCAGGGACGAAATCTTCGCCGGTCCGCTTGTCAAACTTCTTAGCGGATCGAAGCCACGCTTCGGGATTCATCACCCCGAACGCAAGCCTCGCCAACTCTTTACCGTGAGTTTTAACCTCGCGGTTGAGTTGCCGGACTACGCCGCCGGCCTTAGCATTAGCCAGCAGTTCTGGCCTGAATCGCTTAAAAGCAACCCAGTAGCCAAGAAGACTGTAAGCTCGCTGATCGGGCTCGTCGTCTAATTGGCCTTCCAGAATGCCGCTAGCCACATCCAATAGCCATTCTACTTCGGCCATTGGATTAGCCTTTGCCGCAGCTGCCAGACTGGGACGAATGAAGGTTGTGTTTTTCAACCCTCACCTCCTGGTTCTTATTCCTTATTTCTTTCCTTCATCGCAGGAATCTGCGACTTATAGAAAGTATTCAGAACAAGAAGTAAAAAGAACTTTCCTTCTCTCGGCCCGCAAGACGCTCTTGCGGGCTCAGAAAAAGAATAGTGTATTTTATATGATAGCATATTATCGAAATCGTGTCAATAGGCTTACGCACCAAAACAAAAAGGCGCGGTACGTACGCGCTTTTTTGTTTTACCCGCCGTAGCTTTAGCGAAGGCGGGCATTTACTTCTCTTTAAGTTCCGCTTTCGCGGAACAATCCAATATATAATTTATCTCTCTTCTATCTTTCTGTACATATCGGAAATAATCTTTCCTGCTGTATCTTTTCCGCCAAGCCCAATTGCCAAACCAATACCTAGCGCCAATGCGGCAACTATGCCGTAAACAATGGAACTATAAAGGGTTTGTACTAATGCGTTGGCCTGAGGCGGTAAAAGCAACCCTAAAATCAGGAAGAAGGCGAAAACCCAGATTGCCCATTTTACAATTGAAGATGCGATGTATCCATAACCAACTTTCAATCTTTCTACTGTTGCCCTGACAACTTTTTCTACAAGGTCGGAAATAACGATAACAACAACAAAAACCAATACGGCTATAATCACGTTCGGCAGATAGTTTAACACTTTTGTTAAAAATCCTGCGAATGCAGTGAGTTTAAGAACGTCTACTGCTATCAACAAAGATACTATAACAAAAATCCATTTGAAAATTACCCCGATAAATTCTGAAGGATTTACTTCAACATTGGCTCTTTGCAGGGCCCTTCTCCATCCTTCTTTTTCAAATAACTTATTAAACTTTACCGACTTTAATATCTCGGAAATTAATCTTCCAATTCCTATGGCGATTAAATAACCGATAATAAAAACGATTATAGCCAAAATTAAATTACCAACAAAAGATACAAATTGTTGTAAAAATGGCTGAATGACTGTTAGAGACCAGTCTGTATATGTCATGATTTTTAATTTTTAATTTTTAATTGTAATACGCTTAGAGATGCCGCCCGGTCATACGACCGGGCGTCAGGTCGAATGACCTGACGACCTTTTTTGTATATTATACTATTATCCCCCTTACCACAAAGTAAATCAAGTGTTGAGCTGTGAATAACTATATGTATCTCTTCCACTCCTCCGGCAAAGGTATTTCAAGATTAATTTGTTTATCTTCGGCCTGCCCTGAGGGGGCACCCCCTGGGTCTCGAAGGGTTGCTGACTTAAAAGAAATGGCTGTGGCGCACAAAGCAATACTCTTTTCATCCTTCCAACCGCCGAACGATTGTCGCACAATAAGATTATCGGCGTACTTTTTATCCCCTAAAATTGGACAACCCATATTTGCCATTTGGACTCTTATTTGGTGGAATCTGCCAGTTTTGGGCAATATTTTTAAAAGCGTGTAACAGCTTTTACCCTGAGGGCTTCGACTGAGCTCAGCCGAATGTCCCGTGTCGAAGGGTTTTCCATATTTCACAACTTCATAGCTTAGTTCCGCGGTTCTTGTTTTTGTGGCCTTCTTAATTTCCTGCAATAATTCTGCGTCTGATTTATTGGTAAAACCTTCGGCAAAAAAAGATATTTTGTTAATTTTTTCAGATATTACCCCCTTACTCTCTTTCGGTTTTCCAACAACAATTGCATGATATGTTTTTTGAATTGTATGATTTCTGAATTGCTCGGACAATCTTGAAGCGCCCTTTGATGTCCTACCGAATAGGACAATTCCCGAAACCGGCTTGTCCAACCTATGGACAAGACCTAAAAAAACCTGCCCTGGCTTTTTATATTTTTCTTTAAGATATTTTTTGACTTCGTCCATCAGGCTCGCGTCTCCCGAACTATCGCCCTGCGTAAGCAAACCAGCAGGTTTTACAACCGCAATAATATGATTATCTTCGTATAGCACTTTTATATTCATAAAAGTGAATTTTTAATTTTTAATTTAAAATTTTTAATCAATTTTTTAATGACTAAATTTTCAAAATTTAATCTTGACACACATTTTATATTATGCTATTATCATTATAGTACCTATTACCCATTTTACCCTTAAGACAAGGAGAGCTTCCATGTCCAACGTAGTCAGAGAAGAAGCCTGTTTCGGAAGAGTGTTGAAGCAGGAAATTGTTTTCGGACCCTCCACCAAAGAAGTTGCGGAAAGAGAAAGGGAGAGACTGGCGCGCGAGAAGGGCAACCCCTTCATTAACTTCCGCGTAGTTCCTGCGTAGTGCTGAGCATCACCAACTGCTCCCCGATTCAACGAATCGGGTCTTTTTTTATTTTAAAATTTCTTTAATGCGGTCTGCTTCGTTTTCAATTACCGGGCCGAAGTATTCGCCACTGTGCGCGTGCGATCCCTGGTATGACGGCTGTTTTTGGTCTAAGTGTAAACTAAAAATCCATGTAACGCCCGGCTTCACATAAATATGAAATCTTGGATAATTATCTCTGTCTAATCTTCTCACCAAATTGTATTCTCCGTTTTCTCGAGTATCAATAATAACGTAGCCGATTTCCCTCGCCACCTCAGCAACACTTTTTTGTATATTTTTTATAGTAAAATCTGCCATTTTATCCGTGTTTAAATTCTATTACATCGCCATCTTTGACAACGTATTCCTTTCCTTCTGTCCTTAATTTTCCTTGTTCGCGAGCTTTTGGATATCCGCCACAGTCCAATAAATCCTTCCAAAAAACAACTTCTGCTTTTACAAATTTATTTTCAAAATCGGTATGTATTGCCGCCCCTGCTTTTGGAGCCGTGTCTCCCCTATTTATTGTCCAAGCCCTGGTTTCATCTTCTCCTGTTGTTAAAAAAGTTATCAAATTTAAAAGTTCGTAAGATTTTTTAATTAAAATATCTGTTTCTGACAATTCCGGTAATCCCAAACCAATTCTTTCCTCTTTTGTTAAGCCCTCTGCTTCAAATTCTGTGGCAACATCCAAAATAACGCAGTTATTTTGTCCTGAGCCATGCCGAAGGAAATTCAATGTTTCTTCGCCTACTTCTTCATCCTTGCCGTTTAGCAAATACAATCTTGGTTTAAAGGTTAAAAGCTGAAAGCTATTTAAAATTTCAGCCTCATCTTTGGTAAAATTCTGGCCAAACAAAATTTGCTCTTTGCTCAAAAAATCCTTTGCCTTTTTTATGGCTTCCATTTCCTTAACGGCTTCTTTTTTGTTCTGCCTGAAATCGCCCGACAAAGCATCAATTCTTTTATTTATTGTCTCCAAATCTTTTAAAATCAGCTCCACATCTAAAATTTCTTTTTCTTTTATGGGATTTACTTCATTTCGCCCCGCCTCATCGGCGGGCAAGGTATTTATGATATCTGCCTTTTCAAATGCGCGCAAAACATATAAAACCGCGTCAACTTCCCTTATGTGCGATAAAAATTTATTTCCCAATCCCTCTCCTTCTGCCGCGCCCTTAACTAATCCTGCAATATCAACAAAATCAACCGTAGCAAAAATTTTCTTTTTTGATTTTGACAATTCGGCCAGTTTATCAACTCTTTCGTCCGGAACCAAAACAACCCCGACATTAGGGTCGATGGTTGCAAAAGGATAATTAGCAATTAATACTTCCTTTTTTGTTAAAGTTTTAAACAGTGTAGACTTGCCCACATTCGGCAACCCCACAATTCCTATAAATAATGACATTTTATTTATTTTTAGATAATTTTAAAAATAGAGGCCGATACATATCTTCTTTCGGGTCGATATGTAGCTCTTTATGCGAAACCTTCTCGCAAAATTCTATGGGAGGATTTTGTATAACTGCCAAGGGTTGCTGCTCATTCCCCTCGCCCATTGCAAGTACGGCTGAAGCCGCAAGACCGTCGGCAACATCTACGCGGGAAAATTCAAACTTTCTTTTGAAAATATCGGACTTGCCACGGTAATCTTTCACGCCCTTAAATCCGGCGTAACCTACCGCCATACCAATAATTCCTGCTCGCAAAGGTATTGTCCGGCTATCTGTGATCAGAATGCCGAGATCTTTCACCTTATATTCTTTCTGCAAAAATTTTCTGATTTCTTTGGCGGATTTATAACTATCTTTTGGCAATAAAATTAATTTTCCATTTGCATTTGATTCGTCAATCCCTGCAGCCGCCATAACCTGTCCATCTTTTATTGTAAGCCATACATACTTTGTTGGCATTGCAAAGTCGCTTTCTGATATTATTAGCTTTTTTTTATCCTTTGCGTCTGCCGTCCTATTTTCTGACAATGCAATAATTTTTGAGGTGATCACCAGTACGGATTTTTCAGAAATCTTCTTAATGTGTCGCACAATAAAATCTTGCAGATTTTCGCCTTCTCTAAAAATTAATGTTTTTATGGCGCTAACTTCCATTTATGCATTTAGCTTAAAAAATTTTGGCGACAGGACATAGTCTTTATTTACAAACTGCGACAAGACTTTTGCAAACTCAACCTTTGAAATTTTATCTAAAACAGTGTTAAGCGCTAAATAACTCGCCCAAATACCAACTGTAAACACTCCCCTTTCGATAAGAACAACTGGGATTAAAGCTAACCAAATCTGTGGAGTTAATCCAAAAGCGTATAAAAATATTGTTGAACCAATCGCGTGAGCTGTAAAGGTGGCGCCAAGACTGTTTAGAATTAATTTTTTTTTGAAAAATGTAGCAACAAATGGAAGTAACCAAATCATTGAATAAAGCCATGCCTGCCTACCAATTGGGTTTAGTAAAAACAAGGCTATGCAAATTGGAAAAACTATAGCTGTTTTTTTAGTCTTTAATCCAAAATAAACTGCGGCTAAAACTGCTGGCAAAAATCTTATTAGAGTTAAAATATCCAAGCTTTGTTTAAATAAAACCACATTTATCAACCTTACAAAAAAAGCTGACAGTCCACCAAAAATAGGTCCCAGAAACATTCCGCCAATGGGAGCCAATAATTCAAACAGAGTAAACGACTGAGTAGATCCAATTATTTTTGAAATTGGTATTTGGAAAGATAGCAAGCTTAAAATTGTAAAAAATAATACAAAAAATACTTTTTGCTTTTGTATATTTATTTATTAATTATAATTATATTTTATATTGTCACAATTCCAATAGATAAACTCATGATATTTTCTGATTATGCCATTAATTCGTGTAATTTTCAATATATGTACTTATTCATGTACTTACATATGTAAATACATGAATAAGTACAAGTTTTTATAAATAAAAAAAGCGATTGCCCGTAAAGAACAATCGCATCGATTACTTTTTCTATATCAGTGTCCTATGTCAATGCCCGAAGAAACCGCGGGCATTGGAATCCGGAAGCTGGACAAGAATTACTCCCCTGTCCGCGCAAAGCTTCTGGATAATTCCGTCGTTGACACTGCCGGTGGTGCTGAAAATTGTCCGAATGCCGGCGTTGATTAAAACTTCAACCGCGTCAGGGAACGGGAAAAACGAATCGCTGTATGCAACAGCGTCCTGCAGTTCTTCCTTGTGTCCGGCGTCAATCGCCCGTTTAACAGCAAGCTCTGCTGCGCCTACTCGATCCTGCTGACCGACACCATTACCGATAAGAGCTTGATTCTTCACAATGGTGATAGTGTTGCTGTTAGAAGAACATCCTATACCCCAAGCAACAACCAAGTCCCTTGCGTGATCACCGCTCAACTCTCCGGTCTTGATTGTTTCAGGACCGTAAAGATTTAAAACAAACGAGTAAGCGGGTTGCGCCAGCAAGCCTCCACGGACATATCGGAAGCGAGGAATCATGTCCAAAAGCGCAGAATCTTCGGCGAGGGCGAGATTGACGATCAGCCGACACTTTCCCTTGGCGCGAGAAAGTGTGTTAATTGCGTCTTCATCGAACGAAGGCGCAATAACGCCGTCGAATCTGGCTTTGCCATCCGGCATTGCCTGAGCCATTGCGTCGGCCACTTTTGCTGTAACCGGAAAATTGGTCATCAGCAGACCGCCGAAAATTGCGCGCGTATCTCCCTTAACCATTCTCCACGCGGTCTGTTCCAGCGAGTCGGCAACCGCGGCGCCGCACGGATTCCCGTGCTTGACGCCGATAGCGATATAGGGAATTTTACCCCAGTTCAACTCCCAGGCTGCCGCGAGATGAGTCATTGTCTGCAAAAACCGGTCAACATCGCACCAGTTGTTGTAGCTGGGCGAGGCGCCCTCAATGACCTTGAACCTATTGAGAGCCAGCGGGTCATTGTTCGTAGTGCTAAAAAGAACTGCCGGAGTTTGCGGACCGTTCTCGCCTTTGAACTCTGCGACGCGCTCGCCGGCAATAACTTTGAACTGGCCAGCGCCGTGATACATAGCCGAATCAGCTGCATATTTGGCAACTTCAAATTCAGCTCTTGCGCGAAGCTTCTGGCGCGTTTCTTTTGAAACTTCCCCATTCAACAACAACTCGTCAAGAACCGACTGTTGGTCTTCAAATCGGCAGATCACAATTCTTCCACCCTTTGCGGCAGACCGGACCATTGTCGGCCCACCGATGTCGGTCATTTCAACCACGGATTCAACCGTGGCGCCGGGCTTGGCGATGGCGTCAGACAACGGATAGAAATCGCAGACCACCATGCCGATGATCGGCAAGCTAAGATTTTCCATTTCAGCAACTTGCTCCGGGTCGTTTGTGTCAGTCAAAAGGCCGGCATGAAGTTCCCGCGAAAGCGTGACAACGCGGTGTTTCAAAATAGCTCCGCCACCAACTAACTCAGCAACATCTTTTACAGCAACTCCCGCTTCTGCCAGCTTCTTTGCCGTTCCGCCGGAGGATAGGATTTTCCATCCCAACTCCACCAGTTTTTTGGCAAATTCCACGATTCCCGTTTTGTTGTAAACGGAAATCAATGCCAACTTTTTTTTCTGCACGATGTTTCTCCTTATTAGAGGTTCCGAATACCAAAATGTCAAACAGCTCACTGAGCACGCGCCCAATATATAACCTTAAAGCAACCTGTTATTTTTGTCAAAAGATTTTTACAACTAAAAACCCACAGCGCAAGCTTGGGTTATCATTCTTATTTTATAAATTTTTTTTGCAAGTCTTTTGTCAGCTCGCTTATTTGCATCCAGAAAAATGTCCATATCCAAACAAAAACCGCAGCTAAGATGGAAATGCCCGCGGGCATTAAAAATCCGGTTATCGCCAGCGCAGTTGCAACAATCTGCGTGCCAATTGTTGCTATAATCACCGGTTTACTTGGCAAGAATTTATACCACCGCTCTTTGGTGTGCGCCACAAAAATTAGCATATGCCCGGAAACAGTGAGTTTTAGGAAAAACATTGTTTGCACGACCATGGCGGGAAAATGCAGGACCACCGATAATAAAAAGAAAAATAAAATACTATTTACCACCCCGACCGACCCAAATAACAAGCTTAAAATAAACCTTTCTTTAACTTTAACTTTTGACGGTTCAGCCAAAGTTTTTACCCGGTCATAGGCCAGGGAAATAATCGGCAAATCATTTAAAAATGCAAGGAGTATGATTTGAAGCGGGACAAGAGGATAAGAGCCATACCACAATCCAAGAATTAAAACCGTAATAATAAGCCTAAAACTTTCGGATATCCGATAAAGAGAATAGTTATACAGGCGAACAAAAATCTTTCTCGATTCAATTATGGCATCTTTAATAACAGAAACTCCCTTCCCCAACAAAACAATGTCTGCCATACTTTTTAGCGCGCTAACCGCTCCCGCGACAGCAATCCCAACGTTGGCAATTTTAAGCGCCGGCAAATCGTTAATCCCGTCGCCGGTCGCAGCTACTATATAATGCGATTTAAACGCTTTTACAATTTCATATTTATCATCTGGCAATATTTCCGCAAAAGCCGATACGTCCCCAAAATCTTTTTTAAATTTATCTTTATCGTTATAAAATTTTCTCGCTTCTTGGGGCGAAAGCACCCTGCCCGAAAGCCCCAATTCTTTTGAAATTCTTTCTGCAATAAGTTTATTATCTCCGGTAAGCATTTTAACTTCTATCCCGCTTTCTTCCATAAAACGTAGCGCGTCTTTTGATGTTTCGTCCAGCGGATCGGCCAAAAAAAGCAACCCGGCAATTTCCAAATGTTTTTCTTTAGGACTTCCTTGAACCCCGCTTTCGCTTGTAGCCACCGCTAAAACTCTGAATCCCCCCTCGGCTGCATCGCTAATGTCTTTCTCGAATTTTTGTTTCAGGATTTCGGAATTAATTTTCCCAAGCGCCATTATCACCTGAGGAGCTCCTACATCTATTAATATTTCTTCCTTACCTCTTCGAATTAGCGCGGTTGATCTTTTACGATTGGAATCGTATGGCACAAAATTTATTGTTTCGGTTTTTTCGGCTTCTTTTCCCGTTTCTTCAAATTTTTTAATAACCGCCCGATCAATAGCATCGGGGGCGTCTGCCGACAAAGCGTTATAACCGGCAAGCTCAATAACGTCGTCTGTGCTTAGCCCTTCTTTATAAGAAACTATTTTTTCCACCACTATTTCGTTTTTGGTCAGCGTACCGGTTTTATCAGTTAAAAGAAGATTTACATTAGATAAATCCTGAAGCGCCGAAAGACGCCTCACAACAACCATTTTCTTTGTTAGCCCCGAAGCTCCGATGCTGAGAATAATCGCCATAACAGCAGGCAGGGCAACGGGGATGCCCGCAATAATTAAACTCAAGTCCAAAGTCAGCAAATCTGCAAGCCCAAATCCTTTTAGAAGAAAAACAACAGAAAGTATAAAAACCGCAACCATGCTGATAATGGTTAAAAAACGCGTAATAGTAAACATGTCGCGCTCTAAAATGCTTTTCTGCGCAGGAGGCTCAATCGAAAAAATAGTTTTTCCGAAAGTGGTATTTTTTCCTGTGGCTGTAACTTCTGCTTCAACGCTTCCCGTGGCGATAAACGCCCCGGAATATATTTTATCTCCGGATTTTTTTTCTTTTGGTAAAGACTCTCCTGTTAGCACGGCCTCGTTGGCTGAAAGATTTTTTGGAAATATAACGGTGCAATCAGCAGGGATAATGCTTCCAAGACCCAATCTTATGCGATCTCCAGGAACCAAATTTTTCGCGTTTACAAAAACCCACCTCCCGTCACGGAAAGTGGAAACATCAAACGCCAGCTTACTTCTAAGTTCTTGTATCGCGCTGTCAGCCTTAAACTCCTGCCATTTTTGCACAGAATAATTAACAAAATAAAGGGCAAGGATAAAATAAAAATCAAAAATTCTGCCGTCTAAACGCGACAAAACAGCCGCACCCAAAAGCATTAAAGATATGGGCGCATAGAGAGGCGCCAAAAACTTTTTAACAAATCCCCCTTTGCGTTCTGAAACATCATTTAACCCGAACTTTTCCAACCTCTTTTGAGCTTCTATATCGGTTAAACCGGCTAAATTTTCGTTTTGATAATTTTTTACAGCCATATTATATATAATAGTATATTTTTGGTGCTACGGCAAAATATGCACTGGCCACTGGTATACTTTACAGTATGAGGCACTTAAAACATG
>CAYOIH010000026.1:0-12771 GCA_964404005.1 uncultured Candidatus Saccharibacteria bacterium | reverse complement strand
CACTGTTGACCCTGTCTTCTCTGTTGTGTTTTATTTTTGGGAGTATATAATTAAATAATTCAAATTTTTAAAATATAATTTATATGTTAACACGCATATTTGGAAAGCAATCAAAAATAATTTTTTGTGTTTTATTTATTGCCGGCATTTTTGGAGGGCTGCTTTTGTTTGCCACGGCAGTTAAGGCCATTCTTGCGACATCGTCTGTTACTGTTACAAACTCTTTGCCTGTCGCCAGTCTTGGAAGTATTAATACCGACGCGGCAACAATGACATTAACTGAAGCCGCCACTGCAACGGCAACATTTACATTTACAGTCACGGATAATAATGGTTGTTCGGATATTAACGCCCATGGAAGCAATAAAACAATAGCCAAATTTTATAGGACAAATGTTGCGGATGGAGCTGCTTGTGCGGTGAACGACGCGAATTGTTATGCGATGACTTGTACGGGTCCTACCGGTTGCACTCCCGGTGGAGGTGATTTAGATGCCACTTTTAGCTGTACGGCATCTGTGCAATTTTATGCCGACCCGACCGATACGGGCTCTACTTACGACGCAACCACATGGTCAGCCACCGCTACTCCGCGAGATGCCGTTGGAACAGACGGAACTCCTAATTCCGACACTATTGAAATGGCCAGTTTAACCGCTCTTAGTCTTGGCGAAGCACCAACTATAGCTTATGACGCGCTGGCTTTAAACGCAAATACAGGGACAACCGATGAGACAACCACTGTAACCAATACTGGCAATCGGACAATAGATACGCAGGTTGGCGGTTATGGAAGCATCAGCGAAGACACATACTCAATGGTTTGCACCATAGGAACCATACCAGTAGCCAATGAAAAATATTCTCTTGTTGCTGAAACAGCTTATGCGTCAAAAACAGCGCTTGTTACTAATGCTACGCCAAACACCGTCCAGACCAGCTTAGCCCAGGGTGCCGCTTCAACAGACATCATATATTGGGGCATGGGGTTGCCGGCAACAGGCGTTGGCGGAACCTGCGGGGGAAAAGTTGTATTCACGGCTGTTAATGATTCATAATGTTTTAAAAAATAATTAACAAATATTATTTATGAAAACCCATAAACTATTATTTTTTATATTTTTAACGGTTTTGTTATGTTTTGCCGGACACGCTTCTGCAGGTTTGGGAATAAGCCCCTCTGACTGGATAGAGCCGAATGGCTTAGTGGGCCAGCAGATAGAAAAAACTTTTACTCTTTCCCGAGCCGATGCGTCGGAAGATTTATATTTTACATCTAAAATAACAGGAGAATTAACCGATTGGATAAAAATAGAAAATGGGAATTCTTTTGTTATGCCAAAAGGCAGACAGCAACTTCCCGTGAATATTATTTTAAGTATTCCGCAATCAGCAGAAAAAAAAGAATACAAAGGAGAAATCCGGCTAAACTCCAGCTCAAAAACCGAGCAAACCGGGCAAGTGGGAGTGCTTTTGAGCGCGTTAATCAGAATTGATTTGACTGTTTCTGATAAGCCATTTTTAAGCTACGATGTTTTACAAATTGAAATTCCGAAACAGGAAACAGGGAACTCCGTAAGTGTTATTTTAAAAATTTGGAATAAGGGAAATGTTTCGGCAAAGCCGACCAAATTAACAGCCGATATTTTTGATAAATTTAATACAACCAAAATTGATTCTTTTACTTTAACAGATTTTTCTGCGGTGGCCGGAGTGGGCTCTTTTTCTGAAGGACAAATAGAACTACAGCTCCCAATTCAATTACCGCCGGAACAATACTGGGCGAATGTAAGCGTTTATCAGGATGAAAAGGTTTTAAAATCAAGCGATATAACTTTTAATATTGTTGAGGCGGGCGCGCTAAAACATGAAGCAGCTGCCGCTAAAAAGAACAATTATCTATTGATTATCGGAGGTATTTTATTGGCAGTAGTGATTATTGCCGGCATAGTAGTTGGCATTTGGCTATTTATAAAAAAAAGAAAAAATCATTTAACAATATCAAAGAAAAAACATGAATAAAGTTTTTTTTATCGCAGTTTTAGCAATAAGCGGTTTTTTTGTTGCTAATAGCGCGTCAGCCGCGGCTGTAATAAATAGCGTTAAAGTGAACGGGGCAGATAAAACTACTATTGAGGCGGGTGCTCCAATAACCGCGACAATAAATGTAAGCTTGACGAGTCCAAGTGTTTGGAAATCAACAGCATATCGATTTGGAGACGGAAATTGGAATTGCGTAGATACTCCAGACCATGCGGGCAATACTGCAGCGGCGGAAACATTTTTGATAACTGCTCCGACAAAACAGGGAACCAGCGATGTAAATTTTGAGGTTTTTGAAAATAATAATTGTACCAACGGTCTAGACATGGCATCGGTCCCAGCATCAGCTAGTTTATCGGTAGCAGTTATAAATGTCCTCTCATTTGGAACGGGCAAAACTTGGCTATCTGTTGTTTTGTTGGCGTTAATTCTAATCGTTGCGGCGCTTGTTATATTTTACATTATTAGAGGAACTATTTATAAAAAAATAAAAGTCAACAGTGAGGATAAATAATAAGGTTTTTATTTTATTGGTTTCGGCCTTAGCCTGCCTGGCAGTTTTGATGTTCGTCGGTAATTTTTTTCCAGCTGCGATTTCTAACACTAGTGTTCTTGTTTCGCCATGCAGCACCGACGCCGATTGCGGAATTAATGGACTTTTGGGTTCTCCATCTTGCCAGGGCAATAATGTCTATCAAAATTATATAACCTACACCTGTAACGACCCGGGCACAGTATTTAGTTCTTGCGCAAGCTCAACAGCAGCCCAATTACAAACAACCTGCGCCAGCAGTCAGGCGTGTTCTAATGGTAATTGCGCAACCGTAGGAGGCGGCGGTGGCGGTTGGTATTACCCGACGGTTCTTACCCCGACGGTTCCGCCCGAACAGGAAACAATCCCGCCGATTGCAAATCAGCCAATCGCGCTTGCTCCAACAATTCCGCCAAAGACAACGCCAACTCCGGCAGCAGAAATTATTCCGGAAACATCCGTTAATTTATTGCCCCTAGCTATTGCCAATCTCTCCGCAAAAATACCGCTTTTTAAAAGTATACTGGATAATTTGCGCATAACCAATGCTGAAGACGTAGTAAATCTTAAAAACTATAATATATTTTTACCGGGGATTAAGGAAATAACAGGTTCAGATTTTTTAAATCTTAGCCCCGAGCAAAAAAATACAATACCAACAGATGTAGTTTTTGTTTTATTGGGAAACAGCAATATTGATGCTATGGCAAAATTAGATTTTTCAAAAAATGCTCTTAACTTGCAAACAGTTAATGTTCTGCCGGCTAAACCGATACGCTTGGTTGTAAAACCGGAATCCGGAGCCAAAGAAGCGTCGGGTTATGTGCTTTTTACGGCTCCCAATTTTCCCAATCCAGAACAGAATTTCTCTATTTTAAAATTTAGTTATAACGATGACGACAAAGACGGAATATATGTTTCCGATATTTCTACTCCGGCGGTTGAAGGCCAATACCAAATTGTCACTTCAGTAAACTACGGAGCAACCAGCCGAGAGATCAGAACAACAACTTTAGTCGACCCGGACGGTTATATATACGAAAAAGTGGGGGACAAGGAGCTCAGAATCAATAACGCAATTGTTTCTTTATATAAATTAAACGATAAAAAACAGTATGAACTATGGTCTGCCGGCGATTATGGCCAGGAAAATCCCCAAATAACCGACAGCACGGGAAATTATTCTTTTTTGGTGCCCGAAGGCGTGTATTATTTGACGGTTAAATCGCCGGGTTACTATTTTTACCAAGGCGATGCGGTTTCCGTAAAAGAGGGAAAAGAAATACACGCCAACATCGCCCTAAAAAAACAATTTGATTTGTATTCGCTTCTGGATAGAAACACAATTTTGATAATCATTCTTTTTTGCTTTGTGGGCTATAATTTTTATTGGAACAGGAAAAGAGAATCAATTAAAATAAAAAAATAAATTTTATACGACGAAAAAAAGAGCCGGGGCTAATAGCCTCGGCTCTTTTGTGAAAAATCAAATACTTTTTACAACAGGCCCGTTTTCTGAATCCTGAACCAGAAATCCTTGTTTCTCAATTTGTAGCCTGACTTCGTCTGATTTTTGCCAGTCTTTATTTTTGCGGTATTGCTCTCTCAATTTAATCAGTTTTTTTATTTCAGCGGGAATGGTTTTATTCACTTTCGCAAAATTAATAATTCCGAAAATTTTATTTATCTCCTCAAAAAATTTATAAATTTCATCAGCTTGTTTTTTGGAAATCAGATTTTTTTCTAGAAGTTCGTTTGCTTTTTTGATGAAATCAAACATCACGGCAAATGCTTTTGGAGTGTTAAAATCATCGTCTAATTCTTTGTAAAAATCATTTTTTAAATTTTTTATAAGTTTTAGATTTTGCCTGCCCGCCGTAGCGGGGTACCCTTTGGGTCTGAAGGAGGGAACTTTGAGCTTTCGGAGAAATTCTTCAATTTTTTCAACCGCTGATTTTACTTCTATCATTGTAGATTCAGAATAATCAACCGGAGAGCGCCACAAGTTTTTAACGACAAAAAATCTTAAATAATTTGCCGGGCATCTTTTCAAAAGGTCGTTTATTGTAATAAAATTTCCCAATGATTTGCCCATTTTTTGTCCGTTAACGGTTAAAAATCCGCCGTGCATCCAATATTTCGCCATCGGTGATTTGCCGGACAAAGCTTCCATTAGCGCTATTTCCGCTTCATGGTGGGGAAAGATTAAATCTCTGGCTCCGCCGTGTATGTCGTATTGCGGCCCGAAAAACTTTTCGGTAATTGCAGTGTCTTCAATGTGCCAGCCGGGCCTGCCTCTGCCGAAGGGAGCGGGCCAGCTTGGTTCGTTTTCCGAAGAAAATTTCCATATGCAAAAGTCGCCTCTATTTTTTTTGTCTTTGCTGTAATCTATCCGCGAAACCGAATCTTCTGCTCCAAGAGCGGTTCTGCCGGCTAGTTTGCCGTAGTTTTTGAATTTTCCAATATTATAATAAATTCCATCGTCTTCAATTTTATAAGCATAGCCCTTGTCTTGAAGCCTTTGAACTTGGCCGATGATCTCTTTTATATAATCTGTTGCTCTGGCATATTTTGAGACGCTGTTGACGCCAATCATTTTCATATCTTTTAAGTGCTCCTTTTCGTACGCCCGGGACAAATCTTTTGGCGAAACCCCCTTTTCTCTTGCCCTGGCTATAATTTTGTCGTCTAAATCAGTTATGTTTTGCAGGTAAAAAACATCAAATCCTTTTAGTCTTAAATATTTTACGAATGCGTCAAAAATTATATAGGTTCTGGCGTGTCCGATATGAGAATAATCGTAAACCGTCGGTCCGCAGACGAACAAGTTTATTTTTTTTCTTTTTATCGGTTTAAGTTCGTCTTTTTTTCCGGTTAGCGTGTTATAAATCTTCATAATGTTGCAGCTGTTTGTTAATAACTTTATTTTTTATAAATCCCTTTTTTCTCATCTCTAAAACTCTTGCAAAAATACTTAAACATAAAAAGAATAAAGACACCCAAATTAAGTCAATAAAGAAAATAGACGGAGGGTCGGGCCAAAACACTAAAATGCCGGCGAACACAATCGACAGTAAAACCATTTTTGTTTTGCCGAAAATATTCGGCTTAATGTCTTTATCCTTTGATTTGTGAAATATGGAAATTATAGCGCCCAGAGCCTCTACTAATAGAAAAAATAATAATAGCCACCTATGAGGACCGTATAAACTATAAATTGCGATGGGAAGAATCAAAATTCTGTCAGCTATCGGATCTAGCATGGTGCCAAGTTCAGTAACTTCGTCTAAGCCTCTGGCTACAGAACCGTCAAAAAGATCCGTTAGAGCTCCCACGCAAAACAATAAAATTATCAAAGGCCTGTTTTCTATCTTAAAGAAGAATAATAAAACAATTAATATAGTTCCGAGGGCAATTCTTATATATGTCAGTTGGTTTGGCGAGATTTTGCGTGGCCAGCAGGGTTTTATAAAAAGAAAAAGGAACTCATCTCTATAATGGTCAATTTTCTCAAGAAAGTATTTTAAATCGTTTAGAAACATATTATAGGTTATATTAGCAAATTTTATGGGGGCGCGCAACGCGCGCCGACTTGTTAATGGTGTGGTATTTATGCTAAACTAAAAAACAAATGACAGATTTATTACAAGTTTTTTTTCTATCGATGATGCCCATTGGAGAGTTGAGGCTCGCAATTCCTATGGGGCTGGCTGTTTACCATTTAGACGTGGTCTCTGTTTTTTTTACAGCAGTTATTGGAAACGCAGTACCGGTAGTTTTGCTCTTACTCTTTTTAGAAAAATTTTCGAAATACGCCTCTAAAAATTCTGTATTTTTTAAAAACGTTTTTAGCTGGTGGCAGAACAATACGCGTAAAAAGCACTATGAAAATGTCGAAAAGTATGGGATACTTGGGTTGATATTGTTTGTTGCAATTCCATTCCCGCTTACCGGAGCTTGGACAGGAGCCTTACTGGCAATATTAATGGGTTTGCCGATAAAAAAATCTTTGCCGGCCATATTCTCAGGTATAGTTTTAGCGGGGTTTATAGTAAATATTTTGGTTACCTTGGGAATTAATATTGATAAATATTTCGGCTGGCAAATAATTACTGGATAAAAAGGTAAAAATAAAAAATTAAATGACTGTCTTATATAGAAAATATCGGCCGCAAATATTCGGGGAAGTTATCGGACAAGAGCACGTTGTCCGGACTTTAACCAACTCTATAAAGGGGAATAATGTTTCTCATGCTTATTTGTTTTCCGGGCCAAGAGGAAGCGGGAAAACAACAATCGCCAGATTATTCGCAAAAGCAATTAATTGTGAAAACAGAAAAGAGGGGCAATTTGAACCTTGCGACAAATGCTCTTCGTGTTTGGAAATTATGGGAGGAAATTCTATGGATTTAATAGAAATTGATGCTGCTTCCCATAGGGGAGTTGATGACGTAAGAGAATTGAGGGAGGGGATTAAGTTTGCGCCCGTAAAATCAAAATACAAAATATTTATAATCGACGAATGCCATCAGCTTTCAAAAGATGCCGCCAACGCTCTGTTAAAAACTTTGGAGGAACCGCCCGCGCACGCGATATTTTTATTGGCAACAACAGAATCGCACAAAATGATTCCGACGATTTTATCAAGATGCCAGAAGTTTGATTTTAAGCGCTTGCAAGTTCCTGAAATTATAAAAAAATTGGAGTTTATAGCCAAAAAAGAAAATGTAAAATTTGACAACTTGGCACTGTCTTTAATCGCCTTGAATTCGCGCGGGTCTTTTCGCGATGCAGAATCTTTACTGGACGAATGTATGAGTTTCTCCAGCGAAAGAGGGGAAATAAAAACCGAGGACATAAAAGAATTATTGGGAATTGTTGAAATCAGCGAGATTTCACGGCTTGTAGATTATCTTGTTTCAAGAAATACAAAAGATGCGATTTTATTTTTAAATTCAATTGTTGATAACGGTGTTGATTTACAGGAATTTACTAAAACGCTTGTTTTTTACTTGCGCGAACAACTGCTTTTGAAAATCGACCCGGATTTTTTAAATCTTCAAAATTCAGGCTTATCTTCGCAGGATCTGGAAAAAATGAAGGCGCAGACATTCAGTTTAACCCAGAAAGATTTGCAGAATATGTTGGAATTTTTCATCGACGCAGAAAATAAGATTAAATATTCCGCCGTTTCCCAATTGCCATTAGAACTGGCCGTAATAAATATCACTCACCAGGAAAAGTAGATATTTTATTGCGCGACATTCTGCCTGCGAAAGCGGGTTTTTTTATTTTGACTTATCCACACCCTTGATATTTTTAAAAGATGTATAATAACAGAATAACTATTAAAATGTAAATACCATGCCAGAACAACAATTAGTAGATTATATAAAAAAAGCAAAGCAAGCCGGCCAGTCGGATGACCAGAGCCGGGCATTGTTATTAAAAAATGGCTGGACTGAAGCAGAAGTAAATGATGCTTTTGTGGCAATAAACCAGCCACAGCAACAAACGCAACCAAAACCGCAACCCCAGACCCAGCCACAACAGCCCAAAATACAGCCCCATGTTCAAGCGCAACAACAACCCCAATATCAGTCAAAACCCCAGCCACAATATCAACCCCAATCTTCAGGAATAGCTATGCAGAGCAATGTGCCCGCAGAAAGAAAGAGGTCGCATTTGGTATTAAAACTTTTTATAGTTTTAATTATTTTAGTTGTTCTCGGCGGCGTTGGATATTTTGCAGCCGGGCAATATTTAAATTTTTCATATTCAAATCTTTTTAGTCCCAACTCGCAAACAGTTATCAGCAAAATGATGACAAATATGGCCGGGGTAAAATCCTATAAAACAACAATACAGGGGTCAATAAGCGCCGCAGACTCCCAAAACGTCGGTCAGGGCAAAGTATTATTTAGCGCAGACGGCCAAAGCGATATAACTGATGCGGCAAATCCGATAGGTAGTGGCACTTTTACGGTTCAAATAACTTCGCCTGGTTCCGCTTCTTCAATGTCGGCCAATATGAGCATAACCAGCGTCAATAATAAATTTTATATTAAAATTAATGACATTGCCTTGCCAGATGGTGTTTCCTACCCCGGATTAGATATTTCACAAATTAAAGGACGGTTTTTCGAAATTGATCAGAACTCCATTAGCCAGCTTTCTCAGTCCGAAGGAGTAGGTGTAGGTGCCCCACAAATAAATAGTCAGGAATTAGTTAAGAAAATCCAAGACTTATTATTGGCAGAAAATATGTTTACCGTCAGCAAGCAGTTAAGCGACGAAGTTGTCTCCGAGCAAAATACCTACCATTATTTGGTGAACATAAGTAAGGACAAGCTCAAAGATTTAATAAATAAAATAATTGCCTTAACCTCGCAAAGTAGCGGAACAGACAGTTCCGGATTTTTGGCCGCGAGCATGACGCAGTCGTACATTAATTCTTTTGTGGACACCGTAGGAGATATAAGCGCTGAAATCTGGGTCGGAAAAACAGATTATTTGCTTTACAGATTTAAAATTGACAAAACCATTGATTTAAATAAAGTTAGCCAGGACGCCAACATGATATTAACGGCAAAGATTGATGTTATAAATTCGAATTTTGGCGAGCCCGTATTAGTCCAAGCCCCGGAAACTTCGCAAAAAATAGAAGACATTATTTTGCCACTTTTGAAAATACAACCCGTCGCATCTGATATGAGCCAAATAAGCGGCATAGCTCAATCGGCGTTCGATGCCGAAAAAAGCTTTGCATCTCTTTGCAACCACAACCTATTAAATGGCTATCTTGATAACCATGGAAGCAGCTTAGTGTCTTTGAACAACGACATATTAAGCCAAGGAGCAAAAAAACCCGTATGTCTTGCTGATGAAACAGACTTTTGCGTATCAACTCAACTGCCTGACGGAAGCTTTATGTGCATAGATAAAAACGGCTCAGGAAAAATAAAATGCGTTTCTGCCCAGACCGCATGCTCGCCGGGTGAAATATTATTGAAACAATAAATGCAGGCATATAGAAAAATTATATCAGCGGTTTTAATAGTTGTCCCCTTAATTGTCGGGACAACTATTTGTTTTTTGGTTTGGCAAAAACCTGCCCTGCCGATTGAAAATCAAAAATTAACGTTTAATATCCGCGAAAGGGAATATATTCAATTACTATTTGTCGGGGATTTGATGTTTGACAGGGGAATAAGATATTATGCCCAGAAAAATGGCGGCAACGATTTTATTTTCGATAAAATATCGCCGACGCTTCTTTCCAACGACTTGGTTGTTGCAAATCTTGAAGGTCCGATCACAGACAATAAATCAATAAGTGTCGGAACTGCTGTCGGAAGCGCTGATAATTATTTTTTTACTTTTGATCCGAGCGTTGCCAAAACTCTTTTTGAGAACAACATGCGGCTGGTTGATTTGGGAAATAATCATATTTTAAATTTCGGGCAAGCCGGGCTGGATTCAACGGAAAAATATTTAAGCGAAGCGGGTGTTGACTATTTTGGCTCGCGAGCGCCCCTTAAAAGTAAAATAGAGAATATTCACGGAGTTAATATCGCCTTTGTGAGCTATAACGAATTTTCGGATGATAGCGCCGAGGACGAACAAAATACAACTGTCGAAGAAATTAAAAAAGCAAAAGCGTCCGCAGATATTGTGATAGTTTTCTGCCATTGGGGCGTTGAGTATGCCCTAAATCCAACTGATGGCCAAAAAGAACTGGCGCATCAGTTTATAGATGAGGGAGCAGATTTGGTTATTGGCAGTCATCCTCATGTAATCGAACCAATGGAAATCTACAACGGAAAAAGAATTTATTATTCGTTGGGAAATTTTATTTTCGACCAATATTTTGACGAAAATGTCCGCAATGGATTGGGCGTTGAGGTTAAGGTTGATAAAATAACAAAAGAGTTAAGTTTTTCAGAAAAATATTTTTATCTTGACAGCAACGGCCAAACAATTGAAAAAACCGTAAAAGAGTGATATTATTTGTAAATATTGCCGGGTCGTCTAACGGTAGGACATAGCCCTTTGAAGGCTAGTATCTTGGTTCGAGTCCAAGCCCGGCAGCCAGGCACCATACGGCGTCTGGCTCTGCCGCAAGGCAAGAGACGGCGACGCGTATGGGGCCTGAGGGAGGCGCAGGATTGTGCCTCCCTCAGGCGGGGGTGTTTTTGTATAAAAAAACACCCCCGAAATCCGAAGATTACGGGGGCACTACGAAAGAAAGGAGAGTTGTTAGCAACGAGCACGGACGGGAATTGGATCGGCAAGGTCGAAAAGACCCGCACCAACTCCATCAAAACTTCCCCTGAAGTTTTGATCATCGCCGTTGTCAGCGAGAATCGTTCCTTCAAGGAGCGCCCGTCTTTGATTCGGACCGTTATCTCACTCCAAGCTTTGGAGCGTGGCAATGATGCACCGGTCTCCGCATAAAAACACGAAGACTTTGTGCCCCTTATTCCAAAGGAGCTCGATTAGGTGCAACGCTGGACCATCCGTGATCATTAAACGCATTCGATTCCTTTCTATAAAGAACAGTCCGCCTTCCCAGTTGGCGGTTGTGTGATTTACACAAATTAAGTATAGCATACGATGTTCGGTTTGTCAATAGCAGGCAACTGTTTTTTGTTTTTGTCAAATTTGGTAAAATGAACCGTATGATCCAAAAAGGCATCGCTACATTTGGCTTGGATTATGGAAAATGCCCGAAATGGCTTTTTGACAGGATGGTTTTGTTGTCCAAACGAATGATTTACGCAATTGTAGCCGAAGAAGGGGCAGATGAGTTTATAAAAAGAATTTCAGACCCGGTTTGGTTCCAATCTTTGGGAACTGTTTTGGCTTTTGACTGGAACGCATCGGGATTAACAACAATTCTAACGGCAGCGTTAAAAGAAGCGATACGCGGGTCAGAAAAAGATTTGGGAATTTTTATTTGCGGAGGTAAAGGAAAAACTTCTTTAAAAACGCCAGAGCAAATAATAACCTGGGCAGAAAGAATTGCGCTTCCGGAAAAATCCGCCAATGCTTTAGTCTATAATTCAAAAATGGCCGCCAAAGTTGATAGCTCGCTTGTGCAAGACGGATTCCAAATTTATCATCACGCATTTTTCTTTTCAAAGAATGGGGCGTGGACAGTTGTCCAGCAAGGAATGAATATACAAAATCAGTCTGCGCGAAGATATCATTGGTATTCCAAGGATTTAAAAGATCTTATAGAGGAACCGCATTCTGGGATTACGAGCAATTTAAAAGTAAAAAATGTTTTAGATATGACGGCCCAAAAAAGCAATAAAAACAGGGGATTAGGCACAGAACTGGTTTCGCAAAGCTTTAATGCTTTAATGAAAGACATTACCTTACTGAGAAAATATTGCACGCCCTGGTCGCAGATAGCAAAATTATCAAACGGCAAAGAGCAACTAACTTTATTAAATTTGGAAAACAAAGAATTCGTCTGGCACCCTGTTGTAAACGAAGATTTTTCTAAAAGCGAATATCTTGAAAAAATTTTATGGAGATTATGCGATGAAAGGCCGGAAAATTATGAAAAACTGCTAGCAACTCCTGGTGTAGGACCAAAAACAATCAGAGCGCTTGCTTTGGTGGCAGAAGTAATTTACGGCGCTAAGCCATCTTATGATGACCCTGCCAGATATTCATTCGCGCATGGAGGAAAAGACGCTACGCCGTATCTGGTAGATCAGCAGACATATGACGAAACCATAGAAAAATTAAAAAAATTTGTAAAAAAATAGGACTGCCCGAAGGTAGTCCCACAAATTGAAAATTTTCAACGAACCAGTTACGCTTGGCCCCGTTTTGTTGAAAAGGTCAGGAACCCAGCTGTCGCAAGGCATGCCCACACTTTTGCGGGCAATCCGTTTTCCTCTCCCTCCAGGCATAGCCAGTTCTCACCGCAGTGAGTCTGCTCAACCAGTCTGGTTTCACCCGGACCTATTATGGCCGTTATCTCGCCGGTTCCTGGTTTTTCCAACCGTACAACGTCGTACAATATCGCAAACATGCTATAAGCTCCTTCTATCAACCTTCCCTGGAGGAGTCCACTCCTCCAAATATTGACCTAATGATATCCCTTATTTTTGTAAAAGTCAACAATTGCACTGGCCACTGGTATACTTTACAGTATGAGGCACTTAAAACATGTTGCA
>CAYOIH010000025.1:0-12817 GCA_964404005.1 uncultured Candidatus Saccharibacteria bacterium | reverse complement strand
AAATGGTTTACCAGGTTCTAAATTCCTGCGGGCAAGGAAATAAATATAAAAAATGTCATGGAAAATAAAATTAATAATTTAAATCATGAACCAAATTAATAGAGAATCAGAGAAAAAAGAGCTGCAAAAAATAGATAAAACCCAGGCCGAGGTGGAAGTTAGGGCGACCTGGCAGCGCATGCACACTATGGGAGCCAATGATTATGAGCCCGGTGCAATCGGAGAAATTTTAGAGGGTTTAGAAAAGGGCACAATAGAACCAGAAGAAGCTGTGCGACAAGCCTTGGAGATAGAGGCTGCTAAGCAAGACTATCATTAGATCTTAATGAGGTAAATTAATTAAAAATGAAAGTTTCTAAAATTGTCATTTTAATTTTGATAGTTGCGGCGTTTGGCGCGGGGATTTACTTTAAAGATGATGCAATAAATTTTTATAATAATTTTAATAAAAAAATTGCGGAACTAAAAACCCAGGATATTGGGCAGATTATTTCAGAGGTTCAGAAGCAGATTTCAACAGCAACTCCTTTGAATGTTGGTGGAACCAGCAATAATGTTGTTTTATTACAGAGTAAAATTATTACAGAAACTAATCTGCAAAGGCAAGAGAACCCGCCTATCGGCGAGGCAGGCGGGAGCTTGTCTGCGTTAAAGGAAAATGCAAAACTTGACGCAGCTGCCTCGGCAAAAGCGCAAGACATGTTTTTAAATCAGTATTTTGAACACATTTCTCCGTCTGGCGTAGGACCGGGAGATTTGGCTCAAAAATACGGTTATGATTATATTGTTGAGGGAGAAAATTTAATTTTGGGTAATTTTTCTTCAGAACAGGAGGTTGTGCAGGATTGGATGAACAGCCCGGGGCATAGAACAAACATTTTAAATAACAGATATACCGAAATTGGTGTGGCGGTAATAAAAGGGACATATAAGGGAGAAACTGTCTGGATTGGCGTACAGGAATTTGGGCTTCCGCTTTCAACTTGTGCCCAGCCGAACGAAGCTTTAAAAAATCAAATCGATTCAGAGAAGGCGCAGTTAGACGGGCTGTCTTCAGAAATTGACACAGCAAAAAATCAAATCGAAAATATAAATAAAAATTCTCCGGCTTACCGGCAAATGGTTGATGGTTATAACCAATTAATCGCGCAGTATAATTCTTGGGCCGAGCAAGTAAAAGGGAATATTGCAACATATAATAATCAGGTCAATAATTTTAATTACTGCGTCGCAGGAAAATAAAATGGAAAAGGAAATTTTTCAAGAAGTAAAAAATGAGGTTGAGAAAATTATGGGAGGCATAAATTCATGCCATGAATTAGAGCACACCGAAAGGGTATATAAATTAGCAATGCATATTGGGAAAAAAGAAAATGCCGACTTGGAAATTTTGAGCTTTGCTGCGATTTTGCATGATATTGCAAGAAAAGAAGAAGATGAATCAAGCGGTAAAATTGACCATGCAAAAAGAGGGGCAATTTTAGCAAAGGAAATTTTGGAAAAATACGGCCTGCCGGAAGAAAAGATACAAAAAGTTACTCGCTGTATAGAAACTCACAGATATAGAAAAAGCAAAACTCCAGAGACAAAAGAGGCTAAAATTTTATATGATGCGGATAAATTGGACGCAATTGGCGCGATTGGGCTAAGTAGGGCGTTTTCCTTTGCCGGCCACTTTGGCGCAAAGGTTCACGATAAAAATGTTGATATAGAAAAAACAAAAGAGTATTCGGTTGACGATTCGGCGTATAGAGAATATTTGGTTAAATTAAGGTATCTTAAGGATAAAATGTTAACTGCCGAAGGCAAAAAAATTGCGCAGGAACGCCATAATTTTATGGAGCAATTTTTTAACAGATTAAATAAAGAAGTAGATGGAGAATTATAATTACAAAAAAATTTATTGAAATGAAAATAAATATTGGTTCAAAAAACAAAGCAAAAATAGATGCGCTAAAAGAGATATTAAAAGAATATCCGGATTTATCTGACGCGGAGGTTATTTTTAAAGATGTTGATACTGGCGTTTCCGATCAGCCAAAATCTTTAGAAGAAACAATAGATGGCGCCATGAAAAGAGCAACAAACTGTTTTAAAGATTGTGATTTTAGTGTTGGATTAGAATCGGGCTTAATGAAAGTTCCTGAAACAAAAACAGGATATATGGATACTACAGCTTGCGCAATTTATGATGGCAAAAATTTTCATTTAGGATTGTCGTCTTGTTTTGAATATCCACCGAAAGTTGTTAAATATATTTTAGAAAATAACAAAAACGTATCAGAAGCATTTCTTGATTTAGGCCTTACAGAAAACAGTAAACTGGGCGCAGATAACGGGGCGATTGGTATTCTTACAAAAGAACGTTTGGACAGAAAGGAATATACAAAACAAGCAATAAGAACAGCTTTAATACATTTAGAAAATAAAGATCTATACTGAAATGAAAATTGCGGTTGTTTCGGATACACATAATAATATGGCTAATTTTAAGAAGGCCATTGACTGGATTAAAAATGAAAAAATTTCGTTGATTTTACATTGCGGTGATATTGCCAGCCGGGAAACAATCAATGAGGCCAAAAAATATTTTGATGGGACAATTCATTTTGTAAAAGGAAATGCAGATTATGAATTGGACGATATTCCTGAAAAGATGGAACTGGAAGTCGGTGGAAAAAGAATTGGGTTTGTTCATTTTCCTGGTGAAGCAAAAAAGATGGCGCAATCGGGAAAATACGACGTAGTTTTTTATGGTCACACGCACAGACCATGGGATGAGAAGATACTCGTCCAAAGCCCTTCGGGCAATGAGGCGGGCAGGGGCGAATGCCACATGATAAATCCCGGCGAGCTTGCCGGTCAATTTTACAAACCCACATTCGCAATCTACGACACGGAAACAGGTTTATTAGAGTTAAAGATATTGGAAAGAATTTAGAGCTGTTCGACGCGCAGAGAGTTGACTATTTTAGGGAGTGGGGATATAATAATTATTATTAACTACTAACCGCTAACTTCTAACAACCAACAATGCAGCAAAAGTATTATATCTTTATTGGAGTTATCGTCCTCGCTTTATTAGCCGGGATTTTTTCATACCCGAATTATTTTAATAAAGGCGTTGATTTTCTAAATAGTAAGATGTCCTGGACGCTTCCGCATTTTCCCGAAAAGCAGTTTGTTCTCGGGCTTGATTTGCAGGGCGGAGTAAGTTTGGTTTATCAGGCAGATTTAACCGATATTGCTGATCCGGCAGGAGCTATGTCCGGGTTAAGAGATGTAATCGAAAGAAGGGTTAATATGTTTGGTGTTTCAGAACCGGTTGTGCAGATTCAGGGTCAGGATAGATTAATAGTTGAATTACCAGGAGTTACAGATGTGCAACAGGCAATTCAAATGATCGGTCAGACTCCTTATTTGGAATTTGACGAGCAAAGAACAGCTGAAGAAAGTCAGCCTGTTTTAGACAAAATAAAAGAAATTCAAGACGCGCAGGCAAAAGGAGAAGATATTACAAAGATTGATAATTGGCAATTGGCTTTAGAAAACCCGTATTTTAAACCGACAGAATTGACCGGAAAGTATTTAACAAAAGCAACCGTTGCCTTTGACCAGACAACATATAAACCGGAAGTTCAGCTTCAATTTAATGATGACGGCGCAAAATTATTTGAAGAGATAACGGCCAGAAATATTCAGAAGCCTATAGCGATATTTTTGGACGGAGCTTCCATCATTGATACAAATGGAGACGGAAAAATTGATGGTCAGGATTTATATGCACCGGTTGTACAAGATAAAATTACAGGAGGCAAAGCGGTGATTTCCGGGGGTACAATGACCAATCAGGTAGCAAATTCCATAGCCAGCAGATTAAACTCCGGAGCGTTGCCGGTGAAGATTGGAGCTCCAATCTCTCAGGAAACTATCGGCCCCACCTTAGGCTCTGTATCTCTCCAAAAATCGCTTATAGCGGGTCTGTACGGCCTTCTGGCAGTAGTTATTTTTATGGTTCTCTTTTATAGGTTCCCTGGCCTGCTTGCTTCTGTGGCCCTTGTGATATACGTGGCACTGGTCTTGTCCATTTTCAAGCTTATTCCTGTAACCTTAACTTTGGCCGGCATTGGAGGATTTGTGCTTTCTATAGGCATGGCGGTTGACGCCAATATTCTAATTTTTGCCAGAATGAAAGAAGAAATAAAGGCGGGAAGAAGTTTATCTGGAGCTATTGACGAAGGATTTAAGCGGGCTTGGCCGTCGATCAGGGATAGCAACTTTAACTCATTAATTGTTTGTGCGATTTTATTTTTTGTGGCGACTTCCTTTATTAAAGGATTTGCCTTTACTTTAGCATTGGGTATTTTGGTCAGCTTATTTTCTGCAATATTTATAACAAGAATATTTCTGCAAGTTTTTGTGGGTAAGTGGGTTGAAAAAGCCAAATGGCTGTTGTAATTTTCCGCTCGGCGATAAAATTTTTTTCCGGTAGAATATTACATATTGGCCTGCAAAAAATTTATTGTCTCGCTTAAACAAATTATGCAATTTAATTTTACTAAATATTCAAGAGTTTACTACATTGTTTCAGGCGTCCTGATTATTGCCACGATTTTTTCGCTGTTTATGTTTGGGTTGAAGTTCGGCATCGAATTTGTCGGCGGAAGCAATATGGAAATTACGTTCCAGTCTCAGAGGCCGTCCAACGAAGAAATTCAGAGTGCTTTAAATAGTTTGAACATAGGGGAGATTACAATCCAACCAATAGGCGGTAATGGAGCCATCCTGAAATTTAAAGGAGTTGACGAGGCCACTCATCAGCAAATATTAGTCGAAATAAATAAAGTAGCTCCAAGCGCAGAAAAAAGCTTTCAATATATTGGGCCGTCCATCGGGCAGGAATTGAGAAACAAAACAGAGCTGGCGATTGTTCTGGCTTTACTGGCGATCACTTTGTATATTGCTTTTGCTTTCAGAAAAGTTTCAAGGCCCGTTAGTTCTTGGAAATACGGCATCGCTTCTCTTATAGCTTTGTTTCACGATGTTTTAATACCAATTGGAGTTTTTTCTATTTTGGGGCATTTGTATAACGTTGAAATTACAATACCGATTATTGCGGCCCTTTTAACGGTGCTTGGATTTTCAGTCCACGACACCATTGTTATTTTTGACAGAATCAGGGAAAACATTTTTAGAAGGGGAATGGACGAATTCGAAGATACGGTAAACTGGAGCTTAAACCAAACATTGGGCAGGTCTTTAAGCACGGTGTTCAGCACGTTGATTGTTCTTATTGCAATATACTTTTTTGGCGGAGAAACGCTTCAGTATTTTTCATTAGCGTTGATTATAGGTATAACTTCCGGAGCATATTCCTCGATATTTCTTGCCGGTCCATTATTGGTCAGCTGGTATAAGTGGAGCGCAGGCAAGGAGTTGAAAAACACATTAAAAAGATGATAAAATGGGGTGTTTGCTGTTACCCATTGACATAGTTTATCTAATATGATAAACTATAACAATAGGCAATAAAATGCCCAAAAAAGATGAGTAAAGTTAATTATTCGCAAATATACCAAAAGTTTACAAAAGGTCTTAGCCCAAAAACTAAAGATATTTTTGACCGCAGATTCGGTGTAAAAACCGGGAATGTCGAGACCTTAGAGGCTATTGGTAAAACCCTGGGAATCACCAGAGAAAGAGTGCGCCAAATAGAAGAGGCGGGTTTTAACTTTGTAAGAAAAAATAACAAAGAGGCCATAGACGGCATTTATGCGGAATTTGCAGATTATTTTAGAGAGCAGGGAGGTTTTAAAAAAGAAGAAAAAGCTTTGGAGGAATTAGGAGGACCCAAAGGGCACCCCAATCAAAAGCCTTATATTTTATTTTTATTGACGTTGGGAGACCAATTTTCAAAGGTTTCTGAAAAGAAAGACTATTATTATTTTTGGTCAAACATTCCTAATGCGCAAGATAATGTTAAAACTACGCTGAATTCTTTGGTCTCACAAATGCAAAAAATTGGGAAGCCGGTTCCTGTAAAGAATTTTTATGCCGAGGTTGCGTCGAAACAGGGGCTTTCCGAAAAGGCTACTTTATCCTATCTTGAGGTTTCAAAGAAAATTCAAGCCAATAAAGAAAACCTTTTGGGCCTGATTGAATGGCCTGAAATAAAACCAAGAGGAGTAAGAGACAAGGCATTTTTGGTTTTCAAAAAACATGGCAAGCCACTGCACTTTACAAAAGTTGCAGAGCTTATAGACAAGTTTGATTACAATTTGCCGAACAAAAAAACTTATCCGCAGACAGTCCACAATGAATTGATAAAAGATTCAAGATTTGTGTTGGTGGGACGCGGAACTTATGCGTTGTCAGAATGGGGATATGTTCCGGGAACCATTAAAGACATAATCACCAAAGTTTTGAAAGAAAGCAACGGGACTATGCATAAAGACGAGCTTGTGGAAAAAGTTTTATCTCAAAGACTGGTTGCAAAAAACACCGTGTTGATGAACTTGAACAATAAAAAGAGTTTTGACAAAGATTCAAACGACAGATATTTCTTAAAGAGCGTGGAACAAAGAAAAACTCAAACAGCATAATTTCAAAAAAACAGTCCCGCCATGGCGGGACTGTTTTTTATTGTATTGCTTGTGAGCTTTTATTGTTTTATAATAAAATAATAGATTAATCCTATGGATATTTTTACTACGGGGATAATTGTTTTGTTTGCGATGACGGCGATTTTTTATATCGTTCTATTTTCATTTATATATTATTGGCATTTAAAAAAAATTACATTTGTCGTGGTTCCTGTATTTTTTACTTTTGAATTTTTTATTACGGGATTTTTTATTGTTTCAATAGTGTCTATTATTCTTAATTATCTGCCCATTATAGTCAGGGCTTCTGGACTATGAAATTACCGGATTATTTATTTTGGTGGGAATGGGTTAAAAAAGTTATTTGGGATCCTTTTTGGTGGGTGATTTTATTTATAATTATTTTATGGGTTCCGTTTTTGCGTGTGTGGTGGTGGGTATTTTTGCCCTGGATGCTGTGTTCGCAGTTGAAAGTAGTTTATCGCTGGTGGATTAACTGGGATTATGATTATGCAAAGCAAAAATGGGTGCTTTTAGAAATAATTCCACCAAAAGAAGTTTTAATTCCCCTTAAAGCCATGGAAGACGTGTTTTCTGTTGTCTGGCCTCTTTGGGACGGCGCTAACTTTAGGGAACAGTGGTGCGACGGAGAGCTGAACAACGGCCCATTTTGGTATTCTTGGGAAATTGCCAGCATTGAAGGAAAAATTCATTTTTATATAAGATTTTTACAGCAACACAGAAATAGCGCTGAGATGGCACTATACGCACACTATCCTGATATTGAAATCCACGAAGCTCAAGATTATGTAAAATTAGTCCCGCCGACCGTTCCAAATGAGGAGTGGGACATGTATGGAGAAGATTGGGACTTACACAGAGAAGACGCTTATCCGATGAAAACCTACGAAAAGTTTTTTGAGCCGCAGGGAGAAAGGATTTCAGCTGAAGAAAAGAGAATTGACCCGATTATTGGATTATTAGAGGGTATGTCCAAATTGGGACCGGGAGAGCATTATTGGGTGCAGTTTATCACGGTTCCTGTGTTAGATTATGACGAGCCAGATTGGAAGAAACAAGGAGAAAAAATAATTAATAAAATATCAAAGAGGCCGGACAAAAAAGAGCCGACGCTTTTGGAAGATTTATTTTATTTAGTAAAACAGGTTGCAATGGGCCCGGAAAAAGAAGGCTCGGGAGAAGGAGCAAAATACAGCTGGTTAGAGCAGACAAAATCAGAAACAGGAGAAAGAGAAATGGTTTTGACTCCGGGCGAAAGAGAGATTATAACCGAAATTGAAAATAAATTGAAAAAACCGGTCTTCAGAACAACTATTAGGGGCGTTTATGTCGCCAAAAGAGATGCATGGAAGGCTCCTCACAGGGTTACTCTGCGCTCGTATATGTCTCATTTTGCGACTATTAATTTAAATCATTTCAGATTTCAAGCAAAGACAAGGCCGAGGATCCACTTTTTTATGCGCAAGCGCAGGGTTTTTTTAAGAGCAAGAAAAATGTTCAGAATGGCTGTTTTAAGGTTTCCGCCGCTGTTCCCGGATAGGATGAGCGATGATTTAAATCCTATTCTGAGCACAGAAGAGCTGGCAACAATGTATCATTTTCCACTAAGGGTTTCAGGAATGGTGGCTCCGACAATGTCGAGCGTTGAGTCGAAGAAGGCCGGGCCTCCACCCAATTTGCCGGTGGAATAGAAATTGCTAAAGCAATTTATATAATTAATCGCTCGGCCGAAATGAAAATTAATTTTTATTTCTCCCTCCCTCATAATTATAAAATAATAAATGGCTGAAAAAAGCGAAATAAATTTTTTTGGGTTGACTACTTTTAGGAACGCAAGGAAAAAATTTGGTATAAAAACCGACGACAGGCGGCGCCATTTTTATTGTATTGGAAAAACCGGCATGGGAAAATCCAATTTAATGGAGAATATGGCTATACAGGATATTGAGGCGGGCAGAGGCGTGGCATACGTCGACCCGCACGGAGAAGGAGCTGAAAAACTGCTTGATTTTGTGCCCGCCAGCAGAATTAATGACGTGATTTTTTTCAACCCGGCCGACCTGGATTACCCGATTGCTTTTAACGTAATGGAAAAAGTTGATTTCAGATATAGGCACTTGGTTGCAGGCGGGCTTATGGGAGTTTTTAAAAAGGTTTGGCCGGATGTGTGGTCAGCCAGAATGGAATATATTTTAAATAATTCTATATTGGCTTTATTGGAATATCCTGATTCAACTATACTTGGGGTTAACAGAATGCTTGCTGACCCGGAATATAGAGAAAAAGTGGTTTCAAAAATAACAGACCCGATTGTAAAATCTTTTTGGATTACAGAATATGCAAGATACACCCAGCGCTACGAAATTGAAGCTACGGCCGCTATACAAAACAAAGTTGGCCAGTTTATATCAAACCCTTTGATAAGAAATATCGTAGGCCAGACCAAATCCACGATAAATATGAGAGACATTATGGACGAGGAAAAAATATTTATTATGGATTTGTCAAAAGGAAGAATCGGCGAAGACAATTCAAGGCTATTGGGGGCTTTATTAATTACAAAACTGCAATTAGGAGCCATGTCCAGGGTTGATATTCCGGAAAAAGACAGAAAAGATTTTTATCTTTATGTCGATGAGTTCCAGAATTTTGCCACAGAATCTTTCACCAATATATTGTCTGAGGCAAGAAAATACAGGCTAAATATTACTTTGGGCCACCAATACATAGGCCAGCTATCGGTGGATAATTCAACTAAAATGCGTGATGCGGTTTTTGGAAACGTAGGCACGCTGGCTGTTTTTAGAGTTGGCGCCGAAGACGCGGAATTTTTGGAGAGGGAGTTCACTCCGGAGTTTACTGCTATAGATTTAGTCAACCTGCCAAAATATAATGTTTATTTAAAGTTAATGATTGACGGAGTCTCCGGCCATCCATTTTCAGCAGAAACCTTTCCTCCGCCAATACCCCTGGAAAGTTCAAGCAGAGAAAAAATTATTAAGGCCAGCAGGGAAAGATACGGGGTTAAAAAAGAAATTGTTGATGAAAAAATTTCACGCTGGTCGGGATTCGGCACAGAGGACGAAGCAGGCAATAAAATAGTTCAAAATAATAAAGACAAGCCCAGAACCCAGAGTTCGTTTCAAGGGAATTCGGCTTCGCAAAGAGGACTCCAGGGACACCCTTTTCAGCAAAATGTTCCACAAGGCCGGCCACAAGCAGATGGTCAGACAACTCTTTACGATGCGATTTGTTCTAACTGCGGAAAACCCACAAAAGTTATTTTTCCACCTGAAAAAGGAAGGGCGGTTTATTGCAAGTCATGTTTGAAGAAATTAAAGGCGGGAGCCGAGTCCGGTAGAGCCCTCGAAGAGATTAAGCTTCAAGAAAAAGAATTTCCAAAAGAAGAATTGAAAATAGAAAACGTTTCTTTTCATAGTCCGAAACCCGACAAAAGCCGAGGGCATTTTGACCCGCCCACCACAGTCTCGCCGAAGGCGAGTTTGGACAGGAATCAGGATAAGCCTCATAGGAAAGAAATTAATTTGTCAGAATTGCGCAAGGCGCTGGAAGAATCATTGGGAAATAAAGACGAACACGAGAAAGAGCAACCCGAGGAAAACATAGAAGGGGCGAAGACAGAATCATCCGAAGAAGAGCTGAAAGAAAGAATAGAGCAGGAAAAAGGAGAAGACAAGATCGAAGACATTTCTTCTCAAGATAAAATAAGTGCGCCGGAGAACCTTAAATTGCCAAAAAAGAAAATTATAAAACCCGGTGAAACTGTAAAACTTTAATATCCGGCACGCAATAAAATTTTGCCCGTTTTTAAATTTATGAAGACTTTTAAAAAAATTACCATAGCCCACAGGCGCATTCTTGTGCGGTGTGACTTTAATGTTCCATTGGACGGGAAAGGAAACATTCTAGACGATTTCAAAATTAGAGAAGCCTTGCCAACAATAAAATATCTTGTAGATGGTGGGGCCAAAGTAATTTTAATGAGCCACTTGGGCGAATCAGGAGGCGTAGTTGTGCCGGAATTAAAATTAAATAAGGTTGCTGAAAAGCTGTCGGGTTATTTGGGTTTTTCCGTGGCTAAAACAGATGACTGCATCGGGCCGGAAATAGAAGGCGCGGCAAACGGCCTGGAAGATGGAGGTGTCTTACTTTTGGAGAACTTAAGATTTCATAGAGAAGAGACCCATTCGACACCCTTCGGCTCGGCTCAGGGCGAGAGCTCAGGGCAGGCCGACAATGATTTCGCAAAAAAGCTTTCGTATTTAGGAGATATTTATGTAAACGATGCTTTCGGAGTTTGTCATAGAAATAATGCATCGGTCACTCTTGTGCCCCAATTTTTAGAACATTATGCCGGGCTTTTGCTGGAAAGAGAAATTGATAGTTTAGATAAAGTTATGAAAAATCCAGAGAAACCAATGGTAGTAATTATCGGCGGGAAAAAAGTTGAGACAAAGTCAAAATTTATTGGTAATATTTCAGAGGTTGCAGATTTTGTTATCGTAAGCGGGTTGATAGCAAAAGAAGTTGCAGAAAAAAATATCCAATTTAAATATTCGGAGAAAATAGTAAGCCCTTCAGGAGATTTGGGCGCGCTTGATATAAGCGACGAATCAATAAAAATATTTTGCGAAAAAATAATGCAAGCAAAAACAGTTTTATGGAACGGGCCTTTCGGAAAATTTGAGGATAAAAAATATGCAAAAGGGACGTTGGCAATTGCCAATGCTATAATAAAAAGCGGAGCGTTTTCGGTTGTTGGTGGTGGAGAAACAGTTGAATTTTTAAATAAACAAGGTATGATTGATAAGTTCAGCCATGTTTCAACCGGCGGAGGCGCGATGTTAAGCTATTTGGCGGGCGAAGAACTTCCCGGATTAAAAGCGCTGGAAAATTAAATGGAAAAACAAAAAATTAAGAATATCGATAAGGCTGCTGAGCGCATTAAAAAAGCCGTAAAAAACAGCGAGCGTATTATTTTATATGGAGACTCTGATTTAGACGGAATTTCATCAGTTGTTATTTTGGAAGAGGCGATAAAAAGTTTGGGTGGGCATATTGAGTGTGCCCTTTTCCCCGACAGAGAAAACGATGGATACGGCATGAATTCGCGCGCCTTGAATATGCTGAAAGATAAAGCCCCCGCGCTTTTTATAACGTTAGACCTTGGAATAGGAAATTTAAAAGAAGTTGATCTGGCTAATGAAATGGGTTTTGAGGTTATAATAATTGACCATCATGAATCTTTATTCGGGATACCTAAAGCATATACAGTTGTCGACCCAAAAAAAGAATCAGACACTTATCCGTTTAAAGGATTAGCTAACGTCGGCGTTACTTTTAATCTTTGCGCGGAGCTTTTGGGCGGACCCAAGAGGTACCCCATTTCTCAAAATTTAAGAAATAGTTTTCTGGAGTTAGCCGCTTTGGGAACCATCGCCGACATGGTTCCGCAGGTTGAACAAAATCAGGAAATCATAGAAGAGGGATTAAGGTCTTTAAAAAATACTTTCCGCCCGGCATTAAGGGCGTTTTTAGATATTCTTGGAGATGGCAAAGTTTTTGAAGAATCTTTGCCAAAAATTATTTCTGCTTTGAACGCCGCGGAATCCGTTAATTTTGAAAATGAATCGTATGCGCTTCTGACTTGCTCTGACAAGGAAAAATGCAATGAAATAGCGCAGGAGCTTTTGGCAAGAAACCAAGCCAAACAAATGAAAGTTAAAAATATTATACAGGAAATTGAAAGGAGAATTTCTAAAAAATCGGACGAGCAAATTGTTTTTGAGGGAGATCCTTCTTGGAAATTAACTTTGGCGGGACCCGTGGCATCGATAATTTGCGGTAAGTATGAAAAACCGGTTTTTATTTTCAAAAAAATGGATCAGGAATCTTGCGGTTCGGTTAGAAATCCTAAGGGCACTAACTCTGTAGACGCTATGAAATCTTGCAGCAGTTTTTTGCTGACATATGGCGGACATGCTCAGGCGTCTGGTTTTAGAATTAAAAACGAGCATTTGGACAAATTCAAAGATTGTCTGAATGATTTTTTCAAAAATACCGGCAATAAGCCATAAGATAAACTTTAAACACTTTTGACGGGTCGCCCTCGGGGCGATTTTTTATGTTCAAGCCACTGAACATAGTTTACAGTCTATTAATTGATTTTTTGC
>CAYOIH010000024.1:0-12835 GCA_964404005.1 uncultured Candidatus Saccharibacteria bacterium | reverse complement strand
AGTGCATTTGGTTGCCAATCAAAGTACGTGGGTCCGATTCCCATCACCCGCTCAAATTAAAAAATGATGTGAAAAACATCATTTTTTTGTAGAAAATTGCCCACTTGACGATGAACACTATTTCGTGTTCTAACTATTGACACGTCCCCTTTTCTGTGATAACATAGATGCATACTTCCGAAAGGGAGTTTTTTTATGAAATACATAACAAACATCGTCAAAAAACTTAATATGGGCAGTAAAGCTTCTGTAATCGGGTCTATTTTTGCAGGTGTTATGGTCGGTATCTGCCTCTTGGGCATAATTATGCCCCAGGCAACCAATGCTGACTTTGCCAATACCACAAACGCTTCTTATGTGGCTAAAAATGCCAATGAGGCTCAAAAAACCGTTAAAACCATAAAGGTTGTGGTCACTGCTTATTCAAGCACGCCCGGCCAGACCGACGATACCCCGTTTATAACGGCCTCCGGCAAATATGTGGGGGATGGTATTATCGCCAATAACATGTTGCCGTTTGGAACAAAAGTTAAAATTCCTGCGTTATATGGAGATAAAATATTTACGGTCGAAGATAGGATGAATAAAAGAATGGGAAACTACCGCATGGACATATGGTTCCCGGAGAGAGCCCAAGCAATAAACTTCGGAGTCAAAACGGCTGAGGTAATAGTTTTGGAAAGCTAATAAAACACGGCTTAACACAGATTTGAAAACAGATTTACACAGATAAAAACAAAAAACCAGCGAATATTGTCGCTGGTTTTTTGTTTATGTGCCCGGAGCGAGAGTCGGACTCGCATGACCTTTCGATCAAAGGATTTTAAGTCCTTCGTGTATACCATTCCACCATCCGGGCATAATTTTGTTAAATTTGAGGCACGGATGGGAGTTGCACCCATGTAAACGGTTTTGCAGACCGCTCTCTAACTGCTTGAGTACCGTGCCATATTTTTATTATTATTTTAACATTTTTTCAGTAATTTTCAACCGATTTCTTCGTTCTTAGCTTTCACTAAAAGCTCTTCAATTTTAGCGGCATGGCTAATTTCGGTTTCTTTTACAAATTTTATTTTTGGAATAGGGCGCATTCTTAATGTCCTGTTAATTTTATATTGGATATCATAAACTGATTTCTGCAAGGCGTTTAAAATTCCCGCTGATTTTTCTTCAGGAAAAACAGAAATATATACTTTTGCTTCGATCATATTTCCGGTTGTATCAACCCGTGTTAAGGTAACCAAAATTTCCGGAGAAAAAGCAAAATCCCTTAAAAGAATCTTGCCTATCTCGTGCTCCAACAGCGAATTAACTTTTTCGACTCTATTACTCATTACAGTTCTCCTTTTTTGCGCTCTTCGACAAATGCTACTAAAATATCTCCTTTTTCAATTTTTACATTTCCCTCAAAAAGTATGCCGGCTTCGTCGCCTTTTACTAATTTATCAATGTCTTTTTTGTCACGCTGTAAATTAATTATTCTGCCCGAACCGACTTTTTGGTCATCGCGAAAAACCTCTAATTTTAATCCCTTTTTTAACTCGCCTTCCGTAATTTTTCCTCCCACAATTTGCCTGTTTTTTTCTCCCCAAAAAACCAAAATAGTTCTCAATTTTCCAATATCTTTTCTTACAACTTCCGCTTCCAGCGTTTTTTCCAGGCTGTTTCTCACATCTTGTATCAGCTCATAAATTACGTCAAACGTTTTAATCCTTAGCCTTTTTTCTAAATCATTTCGCATAAATTGCACCACCGAAGGCGTAATTTTAACCCTGAAACCGATAATTATAGCCTTTGACATTTCGGCTAATTTTGCATCCGTTTCATTTATTTCCCCAACTTCCGATTTTAAAATGCGCAAAATAGCTTTATCCTGCGGAAGATTTTTTAACATTCCTTCAACTGCTTCCAGCGAACCAAAAACATCTCCCTTTAAAATTATATTTAAAACTTTTTTACTCGGGTCAGAATCCAAAACAGTTGAACCGATTTCTCTTTTCGGAATTTCCTTTTTTATTTCAACCATCGCCTCTTCAGCTGTTTTATAACTCTTAAACTTTTCGCCGACAGCGGGAACTTTATCAAAACCCAGAATAATCGCCGGCTGAGAGGGAAGCGCTTCTGCGATTTCGTTGCCTTGAAAATCTCTAACTGATTTAACCTTAGCTAAAGCCAAGTCTGTGGCAATGATATCTTTTGCCCTTAAAATTCCTTTTTTTATAATGGCTGTTGCCACCGGCCCACGCGAACCGTCCATGTATGATTCGATAATCAGGCCTTCCGCCGACGTGTCTGTCTCCGACCTTAAGTCCTGCAAATCAGCAACCAGCAAAATAACTTCCAACAGTTCGTCAATTCCTGTTTTTTCTTTTGCCGAAACTTCAACTGAAGGAATTTTTCCACCGAAAGACTCAACTAAAACATCTATTTTAGAAAGTTCTCCTTTTATTTTTTCGGGATTAGCATTCGGTAAATCAATTTTATTTAACACAACAATCATCGGAATCTCAGCCCTTTTTATAGCCATTATCGCCTCTTTTGTCTGTGGCTGGACTGATTGGGCGGCATCCACAACCAACAGCGCGATGTCAGCAACTTCAGCTCCCCTGGCGCGCATAGCAGAAAAAGCTTCGTGTCCCGGAGTATCGATAAATGTTATTTTGTGCCCCTTTTCCTCAATTTCATATGCTCCAATGTGCTGGGTAATTCCTCCCGATTCTTTTGAGGTTATTTTAAAATTTCTGATGGCCTCTAAAAGAGAACTTTTTCCATGGTCAACGTGCCCCAAAACAACCACCACCGGCGGCCTGTGTAAAACTATCTCAATTTTCTTTTTTTCTTTTACCATAATATTCGCCCGTCTTACTTTGTATCGATTGCCATTTGTACTGCTTCTTTTTCTTCGTTTGATAATGGACGGTCTGACTTACCGCCCCTTATTGCTTTTGTATAAGTTCTGCTCCCACCCTCTACAAATAAGCTGGAAATTAAAAATCCGTTATTTTTATTATCCAGCAGGGCTATAACAAAACTTTGGTCCCCTCCCATATTATTAAAAGGATTAAATCTTACCAGCCCCGTTTTCCTAATCGTTATTTCGCTTATATCTTCCAGGTTTTTTATTTTTAGAAAAGCATCCCTGATTTTCACTTCCAAACCATCGTTTTTCTCTTTTTGCGACAAAAAAATATCCTTAAAATCTTTTATCTTGCCCTTGTCTAACAGCTTATCTATCTTTTTGTTCGCCTTGTAAGAATACCAAAACAAAAAAACGTTAATTGCAATCAAAACTAAAGTTATGATTCCCAATAACAAAAAAATACTCGTCTGCATAAGCATACAAGTATAATACAACAAATTGGGCAAAACTGCAACTTAATCCTCCGTGGTTTTTTAATCTAAAACATTCCAAATATCAGGGTCTTCGCCCCCCAAAACCCAGGCGGAAAATCCTCTCAGATTGTTGTCTTTGACTATGTTTAATTTTATTTCAAAGCTTTGTTTGTCTTCGTACCAAATTTTGTAACTCTTGCCGGCGACAGAATAACTTAACCATGGAACGCCTAATTTTTCGTCGAAGCCCTGCTTGCATTGAAAATTCTGCGCAGTAAACGCCACCAAACTGTAGGGACCGCTCGAAATCCTTTTGTACGGGGTCTGGTTCCATCCCCAATAATAAAAAGGTATGCCCATTGATAGTTTTTCCGGAGGAATTTTGTCTTTTACATAATCAAGAACCTTATTTATGTATGAAACAGAAGCAGTAGGACCAATCGAATTCGAGTCGTCATATGTCATCATGCTGATAAAATCTACTGCGTCGGAAAGTCTTTTATAATCAAACGCGCCTCCCCAATTTTTATATGCAGGAGTGTCTTCATAGTCAACAATTCTACAAACTGCTGCCACACTCAGAATTAAACCATTTTTATGCAGGGCCTCTGCTGTTTCTTCAACAAAAACTGAATATAAGTCCTTATCCAAGTAGCTTATATTCTCAAAATCAAACTGCCAGCCAATATAATTATTCTTTTTCGCCAAAGCAACAAGTCCGCTTATAACCTTGTCTTGCGCCGTTGGCGATAATAAAAAATTGTGAATTACAACTTGGCTGAACTTAGCATTTACCACAAGTGGCATCACTTTTTTCACATCGTATTTTTCTATGGCATCTTGCAGGTCGGCATCCAAAGAGCCATGCAGCGCTAAGTCGCTTCCCACAGCATAAGCTTGAGGCGCTAAAATATCCATTTTATCTGCGTTGGCCTGTATATCAGCTATCGCTTTTTTTTCGCTAGATGTAGATAAATAAAATATTTTTTCGAAGTTATAATTACTTTCCTCTCCAAAAGCAAAAACTGGCGCGACAAAAAACACTACCAGAAAAAAAATAATAAAAAACTGATAAAAACTTGCTTTCATTTGCTAATCATAACAAACAATTAACTAATCAACAAAAATAAGTTTTCCACAACCGGTGCAATAAAAAATCCCGCGGGGTCCCGTGGGATTTCGACACGTAGGAAACATTCAATGTTTCCTACGGACTATTATGGGGAGAAGGCACGAAAGAAAAACCAATGTCGCTGGTTCGGGAATCGGGTCGCCTGAAAGAACAATGTCGTCGAAATAAATGCAGTCGCTGGTATTATTGAGCAAAGAGCGAATTCGTAACTGAAATAAGGGATTATCGTCAGCGCCCGGCGCAGTAAATAGAAAAACGGTCATCTTTTGCCAATCCGTGGTTGGACCGCTTCCATAAGCAATTACCGTGTTCCAGTCAGATCCGTTCGGGGACCACTCAATATACAAAAAATCATTGCTCTCAAGGCTGTCATAAACCCTAGCCCAGTGTTCCAGGCTAACGTTTTTATAGCCGGACGTGGACTGCGCCAGCAAAAGCACGTCTCCGTTTGAAGTATACGGGCCAAAAATCTGCGCCCGCTTTGAGCCGGAGTGCACGCTGCCTCCGGAAGTATCCCAATTACCAGTTACAGACGTCCAGGCGGAAAAGTCTCCCGACTCAAAGCCGTCGCTCCAAATCATTTCAGCTTTGGCTTTTGAGCACAGCGCCGAAACAAACAGTACTGCCACAATTGTCGTCACCATCTTCTTCATGTGTTTCTCCTCTCAAAGAGCAAGGTAAAAAAATAAATGAGCCACAAGCTCAAACATTTGATTACTTTTTTATTTTATCACACGATTAAAAATCGCGCAAAAAGTTTTTTATTACTTTTTTTGTCTCGGATAAATTTTTAACTTTCATAAGAGATTCTCTAAGTTCTTTGGCTCCCTTAAATCCTTTTGTGTATGCGTGAAAATGCTTTTTAATTCCCTCAAACGGCCTATTATCACCAAAAAGTTCAGCGTGCTCAACAATTGCATTAAGCCTCTTTTTAATGGTAGGGATTTTGCCAGTAAAAAACCATGGGTTTCCTAAAACTCCGCGGCCGATTATAATGCCATCCAGCCCGGTTTTTTTAACCAATTCATGCGCTTCTCGGAGCGATTTTACGTCGCCATTCCCTAAAATTAAGGTTTTGGGCGCATATTTATCCCTAAGCTTTACAACCTCTTTTGCCAGCTCCCAATGAGCGGGGCCAAAATATTTTTCATCTCTGGTTCTAAAATGCACCGTCAACGCAGCAATATCCTCTTCAAAAATTGCGGGAATCCACTTAGCAATTTGATTTTTATTGTATCCAATGCGGGTTTTTACTGAAATGGGAATTTTACCGGCGCCTCTTTTTGCCGCCCTGATAATTTCTTTTGCCAAAGCTGAATTCTTCATCAGCGCCGCTCCTCCACCTTTTTTCTCTATATTTCTATCCGGGCAGCCCATATTAATATCGATACCGTCAAAACCAAGTTCTGCAATTTCCTTTGCCGCCTTCTCAAAATAGGTAGGATCTCCTCCAAAAATTTGAGCAACAATCGGTCGCTCTTTTTCATTAAATTTTAAAATATCCAGGCAATAATTTCTACCCCGAGAAAACAATCCATCGGCTGAAACAAACTCAGTCCAAAAAAAGTCCGGCTTGCCGTATTTCAAAAACATCAGCCGGAAGGCTTCGTCAGTCACGCCCGACATCGGCGCTATGGCCATAATCGGCTTTTTAAGTTTTTTCCAAAAACCAGCTTGCATAATTTATCTTACCCGCTTTTAATCTTTTTTCAAAAAGACCGCCGAAGGCGATCTTTTTCTGACGGACTTTGTCACGCCGTAGGTCCGCTACGGCGGACCGAAGGCGGAGGGGGTGAGATTCGAACTCACGATACCCTTTCGGGTAATGGTTTTCGAAACCATCCTGATAAACCGCTCCAGCACCCCTCCATAAAATTATCTTATCACACTTTTACCCCGTTAGAAATCTGATGCAAAAACACATCTGTGATTGTCTGGTGACTTATTTCTAACGGGGTTTACCAAAAATGCGGCTTTCACCGCATCTTTCTTTTTAATTTTTTAGTTTCCTGATTTCTTATTTGGTTTCGTTTTTGACCAAAACTCTGTGCCAATCGTTGAAATCGTAAATATCGTGAGCCATAATCCCCAGCACTGCGCCGACAAAAAATCTTGGAAGATAAAGATAATCTATAAACCAAACTATCAGCAAGAACAGCCCCCCTAAAATCCAGTGATGCATATGCAGTTTCCATTTTCCGCAGTCTATATAGATACTGTCAACTTTTCCTCTTTCGATTAAATATTTAGAAAAAATCTTGGAGCTGATATAACCCACAGCCAAACCCAAAGCTATAAGGAAAGAGTAATAAAATGAGGCCACCAGTACGACTGCCGGCAGATATTTCCTTACTTTTGAGTTCTTATTGTCACTTTTTGCTAATTCGAGGTCTATTAATTTATCGTTGATATTGCTCAATTCACTGTTGTTTTCCATATTTACCTATTTTAGCACCGACAAACCCTCCTGTCCAGCATTAGACCTCATTTTTATCCCCAGCTCTTTTACACAAAAAATCGCCCGAGGAGGTGATTTTTTGGCGCTTTTTTGTTTACACTGAGTTTGTCAAAGTGTGCCCCCGGTAGGAATCGAACCTACATTTAGAGTTTAGGAAACTCTCGTCCTATCCATTGAACGACGGGGGCTTTATTTAATTTAAACATTAACACAAATTTTAGTTTATCGCAAGTTGCTATTTAAGCATGCACTCTGCTATAATAATCAAATACAAAACAATCTAACAAAAATATGAACTCAAAATCACCAATCGTAGTAATTGCAAAAAAGGTTTGCCCGGCGGTAATAACCGTCATTGTTTCCAAGGACTTGCCAAAAGCGGAAAATTTTTATTCCTTTCCTTTCGCAGGTAAAGAATATGTAATGCCCAAATTAGAAAAGGGCCAAAAAGCCGGAATTAAAAAAACCCAGATCGGCGGGGGCTCGGGTTTTATTGTTTCAGAAAACGGCTATGTTTTAACTTCGAACCACGTGGTTTCCGATACAACAGCGGAATATACTGTTGTTTTAGATCCGAAACATAAATATCCTGCCAAAGTTTTATCAAGAAATCCGATTAACGATACGGCGGTTTTAAAGATTGCCGGAGAACGCTTTCCATTTTTAGAAATGGCTGATTCAAATAAAATTGACTTGGGCGAAGAAGTTGTTGCAGTAGGAAACGCCCTTGGCGAGTTTACAGATACGCTTTCAACCGGAATTGTTTCCGGTCTTTCAAGATTTATTACGGCCTTTGGCGGAATTGACAACCAAATGCAAAACTTAAGGGGATTAATACAAACCGACGCGGCAATAAATCCCGGCAACTCGGGGGGGCCCTTAATTAATATGGAGTGCCAGGTTATTGGAATTAACACTGCCATGATAGCGGGCGCACAAAATATCGGATTTGCCATTCCCATAAACTACGCCAAAAAAGATTTGGAAGAGGTTAAAAAATACGGAAAAATTATAATGCCGTTTCTGGGAATAAAATATGTTTTAATTTCCAAAGAAATGGCGGAAGCAAACAAACTTCCGGTAAATGATGGCGCTTTGGTGGTGCGGGAAGCGCTGGGCGAACCGCCGGTTGTAAAAGGCTCCTCGGCAGACAAAGCCGGAGTTAAGGAGTGGGATATACTTTTAGAGTGCGGCGGCGAAAAAATTACAACAAAAACTCCGCTGGCTGAAATTCTCCAAAAATGTAAAATCGGAAGCCAAACAACCTTAACAGTTCTCCGCGACGGAAAAAAACTAAGCCTAAACGTAAAACTCGAAGAAAAAATTTAATTTTATCTACACAAAAAAGCGCCTTAAGGCGCTTTTTTGTTTAATTTTTATATTTGTGGCGAAATCGATGGCGGATTATTATTTTGTCCTGATTCTTTTTTGCCAAACGATTCAAACGCTCTTAAAATCTCTAAGGGCACCGCAAAAACAATCGTATTAGACTGGTCAGAGCTTATATCGTTGATTGATTGAAGCGTCCTCAAATGTAAAGCGCCTTTTGATTCGGCTAAAATTGTAGCTGCTTTCCCCATATTTGTGGCTGCTATAACTTCTCCCTCCGCCTTAATAATCAATGACCTTTTTTCTCTTTCCGCTTCCGCCTGTTTCCCGATAACTCTTTTCATTTCTTCAGGCAAAGTTATGTCTTTTAACTCCACATTTAAAACTTTTATTCCCCAAGGGTCTGTGTCTTTATCTATAATGGCTCTGATGCTTTCAGAAACTTTATCTCTTTGCGACAAAAGCCCGTCTAAGTCAACCTGTCCAACCGCGTTTCTCATTGTGGTTTGGGCTAGTTGTGAAATGGCATAATAAAAATTTTCAACTTCCAAAACCGCTTTTTCTGCTGAATCTATTTTATAATAAATTACGGCGTTAACGCTTACAGAAATATTATCTTTTGTAATTGCTTCCTGATTGGGAACATCAACCGCTTTCACCCTTAAATCTATTTTTCTGTAAGACTGTATAATAGGAAAAACTAATCGCCAGCCCGGTTGCATAAGCCCGGTATATTTTCCCAGCATGAATTTAACGCCCTTTTCATATTGGTTTATTTGTTTTATAGAAACTAAAATAACAGCAAGCGCAAACCAAAAAAGTCCCGTTAGATACGGATGCACCGCTGAAAATACTAACATTGGATTCATGTTTTTAAAATATTAATAATATTGGCTTCTATAGTAAGATTGAACTTTTATAATTGAAAAGTCAATGCTGTTCTGATTAAACACAGCAATAATTAAACTTGGATTTTGCTGAATAAATAACTGCCGAGGGAGATAAGGATTACAACGATTATGCTTAATATCGCAAAATCGTTAAACAAACCAAATTGCGCCACTCCGCCCAAGGTTCCGCGAAGACCGTCAACGCCATAAGCCAGCGGATCAAACCTGACAATTGTTTCCAAAACTTTTGGTAAACCTTTAAGCGGAAAAAGAGCGCCCGAAAGAAAAAATATCGGCATTACAAGAAAATTCATAATCAGCTGAAATCCGTGCATATCTTCTAAAATAGAAGCTATACCCGTTCCTAAGGCTGTAAAAAGCAAAGCAATTAAAAACATAAAGACAAATGCCAATGCCAGAAGCCCAAAACTTTGCAATTTAAAACCGGCTAAAAAAGAAATCAGAAAAACAATTACGCCCTGTAATAAAGCCACTGTTGCTCCGCCCAAAGTCCTGCCAAGCATAATTTGCCAGCGGGGGACGGGCGCCACCAAAGTCTCTTTTAAAAATCCAAATTGCCTGTCCCAAATAACGCTAATCCCTGAAAAAATCGCCAGAAACAAAATACTCATCGAGATAATTCCAGGAACCAAAAACTGTATGTAGTCGCCCTGTCCTGCTGCTTTAAAAATCGGGCCTAAACCAAAACCCAGCGCCACCAAAAACAAAATCGGCTGGCCTAATGAACCGATTATTCTTGACTTTGACCTGAAATATTTTTTTATTTCTCTAACCCAAAGCGTGTATATGGCTATCATATTTTTTATCTTCGCCAAGCGCGGGCTCTACCCGACATGGCCTGATTTTTAACTGTTTCTTCGCGTATGGCTTTTCCGGTAAGCGCCAAAAACGCGTCCTCCAATGAATTTGTTTTTGTACTTGCTTTTAATTCTTCCGATGTTCCTTGCGCCACAATTTTTCCGTGGTCAATTATCGCAATTCTATCGGAAACCTTGTCGGCTTCTTCCATATAATGAGTTGTTAAAAATACCGTTGTTCCTTCTTCTTTATTCATTTTTTTAAGATATGTCCAAATGTGGTTTCTGGTCTGCGGGTCAAGCCCGATTGTCGGCTCGTCTAAAAACAAAACTTTCGGGTGATGCAAAAATCCTCGGGCAATTTCCAGGCGTCTTTTCATCCCTCCCGAAAAATGTTTTACCAAGTCATCTTTCCTGTCCCAGAGCTCAACAAAAGACATTAATTGTTTAATCCTTTCCCTGCGGTCTTTTATTTTTACCCCGTAAAGCATTCCATGCAGATTTAAATTTTCATAGGCGGTAAGGTCGTCGTCCAAACTCGGATCCTGAAAAACAATCCCAAAAGAAGCGCGGGCCTCTTTCTGTTGTTTTGTCGGGTCGTATCCGTTGATTAGTATGTCCCCCGACGTCGGATTAGCGAGAGTGGTGAGCATTTTTATGGTTGTTGTTTTCCCGGCGCCGTTGGGGCCCAAAAATGCAAAAATTTCCCCTTTTTTTACATTAAAAGTTATACTGTCAACTGCCATAAAATCTTTAAATTTTTTGGTAAGATTTTTTATTTCAATGATGTTTTCAGACATATTATTAATACGAAAATTACTCTGGTTTAGTTTCTATTTTTACTGCGTCCTGCGTGTAAATATTTGACGGATTCCAAAGCATAAAACCATTATAACTATCTCCAAGAGCGTCCTGTGTTGCCTTAATTTCAGCCCTCACCATATCGCTTGTATAATAGGCTCCCATATTAAAATCCTGAAGCCATGGCCTAAACTCGGCCAGTTTTTTGGCAAGAATATTTATTTTTTCTTCTGGGGTACTACCCGAGCTACTTATAGACACAAAAAAATCCGCATATTTTTTTTCTCTTGATAGCGCGGTTTCCATCGAATATTTTATAATTTCATAAGGATGATCAGCCGGATTGGCAAAACCCATAAATCCATTTATATAATGCGATGGGTAAACCATTGGCGAAATATAATCAAAATTTTCAAAAGCATTTTCAATTATTTGTCCAATTCCCATATCATCGGTATTTGTTGTTGTCTGCCCAAACAAATCAACTGATATTTTTTCGTTAGACAAGTTAGCTCTTAAATACATAAAAAATTCTTTTACTACATCTGCTTTTGACATTTTGCCGTCCCAAACTGGATAACCAATATTTCCCATATTACCATCGGAAGGAAAACGGATATAATCAAAATTCATTTCATCAAACCCGTGGTAAAAGGCATCTTTTGCTAAAGAAATATTATAATCCCATCCATCTTTTGAATCAGGATCCAGCCATGATAAATTATTATTGTCCCGCCACAAAACCCTTCGGCTCGGCTCGGGGCTGGCCGGCTCAAGACTTACTAATTCTGCGGTTTTTATTTTGTCGTAAATCGCCAACTCGGGTCTCACTTTTGAGTACATTGGATCTTCAAAAACAGCTATTCTTCCTATCACGTAAATATTTTGATCGTGAAAAAATCTTACCAGCTCATCAATATCTTTAATCGCCCCGCCGTACAAGTTATATTTTTTAACATCTGCTGCCGCAGAATTATAAGAAACATAGCCGCTGCTTCCTTTAATATCAACTACGACTGCGTTTATTTCTGTGTTTTTAAAAAGACTGCTTAGATAATCAAGATATTTTTTACTTCCCGCCGAATATCCGGTCATATAAACTGCTTTAATAATTTCCGGCGGATTGGATAATTTTTGGGGCGGGGGAGGCGGCGACGGAATTTGCGGAACAATCAGCACGGTTGACGCATCATTACTGTCAGTGGAAGCAACTACCGGCACAGATTGTTCAGTAAAAATATTTTTATATTGTAAAACAAAAAAAACACCGACTGCCAAAACCACAACCGCGCCCAACACGATAAAAATATCTCTGTACCTAAAAAACTTCATAGATTTCTCGAATTATTAAGTATATCAATTTTCCTGCGAAACAAAAGCCCCGCATGGCGGGACTTTTGCGACCTATTCTGTTGTTTTGCCGTCAAAATCTTCATCGTTTGCAGGGTCTTCGGCCTCGGCTTTTGTTTTTCTCACAACTCCATCTCTGTGGTGGGCTGGAGAATAAATCGTGTACATATTTAATCTCTCTGTGGCAGATGTGTTTATTATATTGTGCTGTGCGCCAGCTGGCACAATTACAGCCGAGCCGTCTTTTACTTCATATTCGTTGCCGTCGATAATGCATTTTCCCATGCCTTTTTCAAAACGAAAAAATTGGTCGTTGTCCGGATGCGTTTCCATTCCAATTTCTTCATTCAGTGCCAAACTCATTAAAACAAGCTGGCTGTGTTTTCCCGTGTAGAGAACTTTCCTGAAATTTTCATTCTCTAAAGTATCTTTTTCTATATTTGAACAAAATCCTTTCGCCATAATTTTTATCTTTAATTATATTTTTTAGCTTGCTTTATTATACCAAAAATAATCATTAAAACAAAAGCTGTGCCTTGGCACAGCGATTGAATTGGGCGGCTAACGGGAGTCGGACCCGTTCTGAGACTGCCACAGAGTCTAGTGCGAAACCGTTACACTATAGCCGCCATATTTTTTAACTCTTGTGCCCGCACTGAGCTTGTCGAAGTGTGCCCTCGGTTGGAATCGAACCAACATCCAGAACTTAGAAGGCTCTTGTTCT
>CAYOIH010000023.1:0-14534 GCA_964404005.1 uncultured Candidatus Saccharibacteria bacterium | reverse complement strand
CTATCATCGAGTTAATTGTAGTTATTGCCATTATCGCTATTTTGGCTGCGATTGTGACGGTGAGTGTGACGGGGTATATAAAGAAATCAAAGATTGCGGCGATACAAGCAGATATGAAGCAATTATCAACTCTTGGAGTCCAATACTCTATCGACCACAATGGGTTATATAATAGCTTTTGTCATGATTCTGGTGTTGGGAAAATTAGTGCTGCTATGCAGAGATTAAATATTTCCTCTAATTTTAGATTTGATTGTAGGGATCCCGCTCAGTGTTTAGCCGATAATAAGTGGGTAGCTATAGCTCTCGATCAGGCTTTCGGAGAAGTTGCGACTTTTTATTTTTGTGTTGACTCTCAAGGTGTGACAAAGACAGAAAATATTGGGCAAGACAATTATGATAATTGTGATTGTAGATAAGATAATGTGTGTGTAGTTTTTTCAATAATAATTAAAAAATTAAACATGTTTGGATTGAATAGAACAACAAATAAATTTTGCGATTTAAAAGGAAAGGTTGCAATAATAACAGGAGCCGCCAAAGGAATGGGAAAAGCTCATGCGCTAAAGTTCTCGGGAGCGGGAGCCAAAGTTGTGTTAGCTGATATTGATGTCGCGGGGTGCCAGCTTGTTGCTGACGAAATTAAGGAAATGCGTGGCGAATCGTTGGTTATAAAATGCGACACGAGTAAAAAATCGGAAATTGATAATGTTGTTTCAGAAACCCTAAAAAAGTTTGGCAAAATAGATATTTTGGTAAATAACGCCGGAATTTTTCCTTTTGAGCCGTTTTTACAAATGTCTGAACAAAATTTTGAAAAAGTTATTAATATAAATTTGAAAGGATATTTTCTAATGGCTCAGGCCTGCGCTAAAGCAATGCAAAAAAACCAGCCAAATGAAAAGGGGCAGAGAGGGTCTGTTGTGAATATCGCTTCTATTGCGGCAGTTGTAGGTTTTGCGGGGTTGGCTCATTACTGCGCTTCAAAGGGAGGAATTGTGGCAATGTCAAAAGCTATAGCCCTTGAATTGGCTCCTATGGGAATAAGGATAAACACTATTGATCCTGGAGCAATCGATACTCCGGGAGCGTCATCAACAAAAATGGACGCAAAAGCAATGGAGGCGATGTTGGCTCCAATTCCAATGAAAAGGCAAGGGAATGCCGAAGAAATTGCCAACGTCGTATTGTTTTTAGCGTCTGACGAATCCTCATATATGACAGGAAGCACAATGGTTGTAGACGGAGGATGGGTTGCGGGATAGTTAAATTTGACCTGCCCTGAGCCCACCGAAGGGTTGACAAGGTTATTTGTTAGGATAAAATGGCTTATAGGGTTGATAAAAATATTAAAATTAAAAAATAAAAAATTATGGCAACAGAAGCATATTGCGTAAAATGTAAAGAAAAAAGGGAGATGAAAGATCCAAAAGAAGTAACAATGAAGGGCAAGGGTGGAAAAACAAGAATGGCTATGACCGGTACTTGCACTAAATGCGGAACAAAAATGTTCAGAATAATGGGAATGAAAAAGTAGGATTTTATAAAATTAAAAAGTCTGGCGTTTATCGCCGGGCTTTTTTATTGTAAAATATATAATGCCCAAAAAGATTTTTTTATTTTTAGCGGTATTTCTATTCTTCCTTAATCTTTTTTGCTGGAAGGAGGTTTTTGCGTTACAACAAAATCAGTATTTAACAGTTGATTTTTTAGATGTGGGGCAGGGAGATTCGGCATTTATCCAAACTCCACAAGGACACCAGATTTTAATAGATGGAGGTCCGGGTTCTGCGTTGTCTGAAAAATTATCCTCATTAATGCCGTTTTGGGACAAAACAGTTGATTTTGTAATTTTGAGCCATCCGGAGGCTGATCATATGCAGGGGCTTTTGAATATTTTACAAAATTATAAAGCAGATTATATTTTATGGACTGGGGTTAAAAAAACCGCGGCTGAATACGACAAATGGATGAAAGTTTTAGATTATCAAAAAAATATTGGAGCTAAAATAATAATTGCAGAATCGGGACAGGAAATAAAAGCCGGAAATGTTTTAATCGATACTTTATACCCATTTGAAAGTTTGGAGGGCAAGGAAATGAAAGATACATCCAACGATTCGTGTGTTGTTTCAAAAATAATTTTTGGAAAAAATTCTTTTCTTTTTACCGGAGATATAAGCTCTGTGGCTGAAAAAGAACTTGTAAATAATAATGCAGAGTTGCAATCGGATGTTTTAAAAGTTGCGCACCACGGGTCAAAATATTCAACTTCGGATTTGTTCTTAGAAGCTGTAAAACCGCAAGTGGCGGTTATTGAAGTGGGGAAGAATTCATATGGCCATCCAACGCCGGAAACTTTGCAAAGATTGGATAAATTTGGTATAAAGGTGCTTAGAACCGACAAAGACGGAGACGTAAAATTTATCTCTGACGGAAAAAATTTAAAATTATTAAATAACTAAAAAATGAAAGATTTAGATTTTCCAGTATTTAAAACAAAATCAGACGTTTATAAAAAATTTGATTTAACTGACGCAAAACAGCGCCAAGAGTATTTTGAGTACAAAGTCGGCCCCGAAATAAAAAAATTAAGGGAGTATTTAAAAAAAAATACCTTTATTGCCTATTTGATGGGAAAAAAGTCTTCCGGAAAGGGCACTTACGCAAAAATGCTGGCTGAAGTTGTAGCTCCCGATAGGATAGCTCATTTTTCAATAGGGGACATGATAAGGTCTTTCGATGAAATTATAGGCGATCCGGCAAAGAGAAAAGAAATTGAAGAATTTTTGAAAAGCAATTATAGGGGATTTTTATCTTTAGAGGACATAATGAAGTCATGGGATGCCAGGTCTACAAAAACCCTTTTGCCAACAGAGTTAATTTTAGCTCTGGCGAAAAGAGAAATTTCAAAATTGGGCAGGAAGGCGATTTTTATTGACGGTTTTCCCAGAGACATCGACCAGGTTTCCTATTCTTTGTTTTTTCGTGACCTGATAGATTACAGGCAAGACCCGGACGTTTTTATTTTAATAGACGTGCCGAGTTTTGTTATCGACGAAAGAATAAAATATAGGGTAATTTGTCCTTTGTGTAACACTTCCAGGAACTTAAAACTTTTAGCCACAAAAAATGTTGAATATGATGAGTCTGATAAAAAATTTCATCTAATATGCGATAATTCCGCCTGTCCTTCGGCTTCGCTCAGGACAAGTAAAGGATCAAGAATGGTTACAAAAGAAGGAGACGAGCAGGGAATAGCTCCAATAAAAGAGCGCTTAGACAAAGACGAGATGTTAATAAAAGAAGCATATAAATTGCAGGGGATCCCAAAAGTCCTTTTAAGAAACGCTATACCCGCTGAAAAAACCAAAGATGTTACAGACGACTACGAAATAACTCCAGAATATGTTTATAACTATGACGAAAAAGAGAAAAAAATTGTTGTGTCGGAAAGACCATGGGAAGTAAACGACGACGAAGGAGTTTCTTCAAACAGTTTAATGCCACCTCCAGTCGTAGTTTCTTTGATTAAACAGCTCGTAAAAGTTCTTGGAATTTAACTCTTGACTTTATTTTTCGTGGGGCTAAAATAAAGGTAGCTCTGATGTTCCGCAATAAATTCTATACAAACTTTTATTAGGGATTTCAAATTTGTAACGGCCGTGGTCGTTGCGTGAGAAAACCCACTTGGATTTTATTAGAATTTTCTATAGGAAACTCAGAGCAACAAAAAGCACTCAATAGAGTGTTTTTTGTTGCTCTGAATCTTGTTGTTGAAAACTGTTGTTGCGTATTTTTTTGAAAGATATATAATTAATCAAATCAACAAATAACATTTAACTGATTAAATAATATCTTGCGCCATTTTTTGTGCAGCAAGGTTATTTAACCGGATAAATAAAATATGCAAAAAGAATCATTTCTTCTACGCGCGTGTAGCTTTATTACAAGATATAGTATCTACGCATTGGTTTTTTTAATCCCGATTTTTTTCCTGCCATGGACCACGGACGTTTTAGATTTTAATAAACAAGCAGTGTTGCTTCTGTTGGTTTTTCTTTCCCTGTTTGCGCTGATGATTAAAATTTTGGTTTCGGGAAAGTTTGAAATAAATAAAAGTCCGATGCATATATTAGCCGGAGTTTTATTTATAATCTATCTTTTTGCAACAGTTTTTTCTATTTATAGATACGGAAGTTTCTGGGGCCAGTCCCAGCAGATATCCGAAAGCATGCTTACGGTTACGTCCTTTTTGTTGCTCTACTTTTTAATCAGCAATATTTTTACGAAAAAAGACATTTTGACATCGGTAATTGTCCTCTCTTTTTCAGCGGTGGTTGCAGAATTAATCGGTGTTTTGCAGCTTTTTGGATTATTTATAATACCCTTTGATTTTACCAAATCTGTAGCTTTTAATACGATCGGATCAGCCGGCAGTTTGGGGTTTTTTGCCGCGATACTTCTTCCTTTGTCAATTTTACTTCTTATTGTCGTTAAAAAATGGTGGAAGGCTTTGTTTATTGTAGAGCTGGTTCTTTCAGCTTCAATTTTACTTTTAGTAAACTACGCCATAATTTGGTGGGTTGTTATTGCCGGATCAGCATTGATTTTAATATTAGGGGTGATGAAAAGAAATATTGTTGATGGAAGATGGCTTGCCCTGCCGATGTTCTTTTTGGCTATTTCTTTATTTTTTGTGCTTTTGAATCTACAGCTTAATTGGGCTCCTCAAAGAGCAAATGAAGTTTTTCTTTCACAAAAAACAGGTTTAAGCATAGGTCTGCAGGCGGTAAGAGAAAAGCCGATTTTTGGTTCCGGGCCCGGAACTTTTGCCTACGATTTTTCTAAATTTAAAAGCCCTGATTTCGCCGGAAGCTCCATATGGAATGTAACTTTCGGGAAATCTTCTTCAAAAGTTTTGAATAATTTAGCCACAACAGGAATCATAGGATTTTTGGCGATGCTGGCTTTTATGGTGTTTCCCATTTTTTACGGAATAAAATCTATTGTTGCAAAAAAAGATTCTGCGCCCGATGGTTCGTCCGGGCAAATTTACAACGTATTATTTTTAGGACTGTTTATTGCCATAGTCGAGCAGACTATTGTTTATTTTCTTTATAACTCAAATATCGTGCTGGATTTTATTTACTTTTTTACAATAGCCGCCCTAATAGGTCTTATTTCGGATAATAAAAAAAGCTGGGTATTAAAACCATCCTCTTTGTTAACCCTGTCAATAACTTTTGCTTTTACTTTAGTTTTTATTTTTGGAATGGGAGTTTTAATTTTAAATGGACAGAGATATCTGGCAGAAGCAGATTATTATGGGGGGCTGGCTGATTATCAGTCTGGTCAGCAATTAGACGAAGGATTAAAAAAATTAGAGTCAGCCGCAAGCCTAAATCCGAAGTCAGACCTATATTTCAGGCAGTTGTCGCAAGCTTATCTTTTGTCGTTACAAAACGAACTAAAAGACACGACAACAACTCCAACCGAAGACCAAAAGACAAAGGTTCAAAATCTTATTTCCAATGCTATAAACGCCGGTAAAATATCCACAGATCTCAACTCGCAAGACGTAAACAACTGGTCTTCGCGGGGATATATTTACCAAAATTTGCTCGGCGTTTCAAGCGACTCTGCGAAATGGGCCATAGATTCTTATGACTCCGCTATAAAATTAGACCCGAACAATCCTTATCTTTTTGCTCAGGAGGGAAATGTTTATTTGGCGGAAGCCTTAAATCCCCCGACAACGGGTGATCAGAAAAACCAGCTGCTAAGTCAGGCGCGAACCCAATTGGAAAAAGCTGTTTCCCTAAATGCTAATTATTCTAATGCGCTATATTCTTTAGGAATTGTTTACGATTCTTTGAGCCAAAAAGACAAAGCCATAGGAGCATTTACCACTTTGCAGCAATTAAATCCTACAAACACAGACATATCAAACGCTCTAAGCAACCTGAAGGCAGGCAAGTCGCTGGTGCAGTCTGCAACGCCTCCGGCAGAAACTCCGCCGAGTGAGGCAAGCGGAACAGTTCAAAATCCTCCGGCAACGGATAAAACCGGCGGTAATTAAACAGCGAGATTAGAAGCCAATGGATATGGCGGGAAAAAGTGAAAGAAATTTAGTATGGGCAATCAGAATCGGGATCGGCCTGATTTTGTTTACTCCACTGGTTTTAGGCCCGTTCGGGCTGAATATGTCGGAATACCCAAAGGCTGTATTTTTCCGTTCTTTGGCGGAACTTATTTTTGTTTTTTATGTATTTTTAATTTTATTAAATCCCGCCTACATACCCAAAAAATCGATTTTGTTATTTTCTGTTATTTTTTTTGACGCAATTTTAATAATTGCGAGCATATTCGGCGTAAATTTTTACAGGAGTTTTTTTGGAGACATGGCGCGAGGAGAGGGGATAATTTTGTACCTGCACCTTCTTGTTTTCTTTATTATTCTTTTGGGTTTGTTCAGAAAAAAAGAGGATTGGTTGTGGCTTTTTAGAGCAACAGTAATAGCAAGCGGGCTGTCCAGCCTGGCCGCGCTTCTGCAACAAGGGAAATTGGCGTCGTTTTATGGAATGGATCTGGCTGGTGCTAGGCTGTCGGGCACCTTATCAAACCCCGATTTGTTCGGTTCTTATCTGGTTTTGTCAATTTTTTTAACATTTTTTTTATTAGTTTCGGAGCGGAAGAAAAATTGGAAGGCCTTCTGGATATTTTTGATAGTTTTAAACTTTTATACCCTAATTTCATCGGGAACCAGGGCGGCTTGGATCGGATTTGCGTTCGGCATCATTTCTATTTATGTCTTAAATTACAGAAATTTAAAATATAAAACAAAAATTTTCTCTCTTTTGGCTATTCTGGCTGTTTCTGTTTTAATTCTTTTTTTTCCGTTGTTAATAGAAAAAGTTAATCTGGAAGACAGTAGTTTTAGCAGAAGAATTTTAAGCATATACAATATTGAAATAAGCGATAGGTTAAATTTATGGGAGATATCCTTCAGGGCATTTAAAGATAAGCCAATTTTGGGCTGGGGTTTCGAATCTTTTTCCTTTGTTTCTGATAAATATTTTAAAACAGGATATACCATCGGCACTTATTTCGACCGGCCTCATAATAAGGTTATGGAAATACTGGCATCCGGCGGAATTATCGGGCTGGCGGGCTATTTTCTAATATTTTTTATTCTTTTCTATTTAATTTTAAAATATTCTAAATTATGGAATGGCTACAACAATAAGCCGGGAATTCTTTTCGGCTCGATAATTTTCGGTTTTTTTGTTTCCGGTTTTATCCAGAATATTTTTTGTTTCGACCATATAGGAACTTATATTTTATTTTTTCTGGCCACAGGCTTTGTAAATAATAATTTTTCTAATTTGGCCGGCGCAGACTTTGAAAAATTTGGTAAGCCGTCATCTGCCGGAAAAATTATTATCGTTTGCGCCGTTTCCGTTTTTATGGCGTTTGTTATGTATCAAATTAATATCAAACCGACCGTAGCCGCTATGTATTTTCCCGCGTATATCAGATATGAATCATCTGATTTTGCCACGGCGTTGAGCGGTTATAAAATAGGAATCAGCGCCAAAACTCTTTATGATAATGATTTGGTAATAGCATTTGCAGACAGGTCGATTTTTTTATTAGAAAACAGCTATGGGCAGTATGCCGGAGATAAGGCGGTCGAGGGGCTTTTAGGAGTAAAACCTATTCTGTACGAAGCTATAATAAAAAAAGACATGAGGCCTTGCAATGTGTACGAGCTTTTGTCCAGAATTGATGAGTGGTTATATATTGTGAAAAAAGATCCGAACTATTTAGGTGATATGGAAAAAGACATCAATCGGGCGCTATTATTTAATTCTAATATTCCAGTTTTTTACCGACTCAGAGGCGAGATGGAAATATTGCAAAACGAGAATGATGACGGCGAAAAAGATATAAAGAAAAGTTGCGAGATTGATTCTCGGGGCTGCAATGGAAACGAAGCAGAATTATACAAAATGATAGGAATTGCTTATTTCAAAAAAGGCGACATTGAATCAACTATAAAAAATTTTCAAAAAACATTGGATATAGATTATGCCGCCAGAAAAAAAGGCCTTCCGCCTACAATTGAAAACCCGGGCCCCTTTATAGACTCTGTAGCAATAATGTATTATAATTACTTTAAAGACTTTAAAAATTCCAAAGAAGTTTACAAAAAGGGAATAGAGGCCTATCCGGAATATAAGAATTTTTTTGAACAACGTTTGAATATGATGATGCTTGGTTCTGACTGAAAAAGTTATCCACAGGGGGGGGGGATTTACTTGATAATAAAATAAGCCTATAATTTATTAATATATTTACGAAACTTTTTATACTCTGGTCGTTCAGGGTATGTAGCAAAGACCAGAAAATTTTTATTTAATTAAAATTAATATTCACAAATTAAAAAAATGTTCACAATAAAAAAAGTTGACAACAAAGTCGTCATAAAGAGAGTTGCGTCAATATTTACTCTCTCGGTCTTTTCTTTAGGAATGTTTTATGTTTTATTTTCTCCGGTAATTATAGCAACTACGCAGGCCGTTGCGTCTAACTCCGTGCCAGGAAGCTTATTTTCCTTTTTTTCTCCTTTTGTTTCTTTTCAAAATGCAATGGCAGCAACAACAGGAACTACAGTAGTATCTGTTGTGGTTAGTAAAGAACTTATGATAACTGCTCCCGCAGACTTTACTCTTACAGGGACCATTGGAGGTTTAACCGGAGGCACCGCTACCGGAACCGCGGCTTTTTCTGTATTGAGTAGCAGCCAGACCGGTTTTGCTATGACATTAAAAGCAAGCACCACTCCGGCATTAGCCACGGGTAGCTATAGTTTTGCGGATCATGTACCTCTGGCTTCAGCAACACCTTCTTTTACTTGGACAGCTCCAGCCGCAGGTACGAGCGGATTTGGTTTTGCAGTAGGAGCATCAGGAGCCAGCGGCGTTGATGCGGTTCAAAAATTTAAGAACGCAACATCAGTGTGCAACGCATCCGGAGGAGTTAATAGCTCTGCCAATTGTTGGGTGGGTTTTACCGGCACAACGCCAATTAGCGTTGTTTCCACATCCGCTTTTTCTGCCACAGCCATAACAGAGAATATTGTTTTTGAGGCGGCGTTTACGAACGATAACGTTCATACTATCGCGGCTGACACTTATAAGGCCACTGTAACCGCTACCGTATCCAATAATTAAATTTTTAAAATATGAAAAAAATATATTTATTATTTGTAATATTTTTTATATTATTTTTTGGGTATCTTGCTGCTGATTATGCGCGGGCATATCTAGTTGAAGACCTTAATCTTGCGACTAGTGGCAGTATAATTGTAGGGCCGGGCAAGACAGAGCTTTTGTTGGCTCCCGGAGATACTTACAATATGCAGGTTACGGTGTCTAACGCGACCGGGATGACAAAGATAGTTAAGCTCACCACTGAGGATATGGGGGCTTCTAATGACCCCAACACGCCCCTTCAATTTATGGGAGATCAAAAAGGCCCTTATTCTTTGAAAGATTTTGTAAAACCGGAAGCCGACCAGCTCACCTTGCTTGCCGGCCAGCGCGCAACAATGCCAGTTACAATTTCTATTCCGGAAGATGCCGCTCCCGGCGGTTTATACGGAGCTGTGATGGTAGCAGCTGAAAATTTACCCAGCACAACAATCGCTCCGGCCGGTCAGGCGACGGGCCAAGTAAACATAATTACCCGCGTGGCAGTACTTTTATTCATTAGGGTAAAGGGAGATGTTTTGGAGTCGTCATATTTAAAAGATTTTACGGCAGACAAGAATTTTTATGAAAAGGGACCCGTTTCTTTTGAAATAACCTCTGAAAATACAGGAAGCGTTTATCTCTCCCCGTACGGTGCGATAGAAGTGAAAGATATTTTTGGCAGGACTATTGACCAGCGTGATATTGACCCTTGGTTTGTATTGCCCGGCTCCGCGAGGGTCAGAGAAATAAAATGGAACAGCAATTTTCTTTTCGGCAAATACACTGCGTTTTTGACTTTACACAGAGGATATCTGGATGCAAAAGATGTTGTTGACACCAAATCCATTGATTTTTGGGTCATTCCATGGAAAATTGTTTCGATTGTGTTGGTTGTCCTGATACTTATTATCTTATTGCTTGTGTGGATTTTCAGCCATATCCAGTGGAGAGGCAAGCCCGCTAACCCTGTTTCAAAATCAAATTTTGATAATCCCACAACTCCTCCGTCTGTTTCGTAAATTTGCAAACAAAAAGCACCCCTATGGGTGCTTTTTGTTTGCACTGTATTGAAAAAATAATTATAAAATGTTAAAATCTTATAATAAGCTAAAATTTTAAGGGATATGAATATTAAAGCAATAGTTAAATATTTTTTAGTATTAGGTCTTATCTGCCTCGCGGGCTATTTAATTTTTGATTTAGTGTCAGAAAATATTGCCCAAAAAAAAGATGTGCAAATTTTTTGCACGCAAAAATGCAACTACAACCAGTCCTCTCTTTATTGGGAGTTTTCCAGAGACAACGGTACCAAGGGGTTTACCACTAAAGACGAATGTTTCAGTTATTGTTCCAGGGTGAAAGAAGGTTTTACAGCTTCTCTTTTCAGCGCTGTTTTAAACCTGATAAAAATTAAATAGGGCCGGCATCGTGGTTTATCCGCAGTGGTTGGCTCTTGGTCTCTAATGAAGTTATCCACAGAAAATTGTAGGGTTGACGCCCGTTTTTTGTGGTAAAATAAAACAATAAAATAGTAGTAATTTTCAATGGAATGTTTTAATAAATTCATTTTAATTTGTCTCCTGTCGGCGGTGTTTTTAGCGGGCATTTATCATCCTCTTTTCGCTTATGTTATGTCGAGCGGCAATTATAAAATACAATCAGACGATTCTTTAACGCCTTCCGGCGGGCTCGGCACTTCCGCTAATTATATTTTTAAAGATACAATGGGCGAAGTTTCTACCGGCCCTTCTGACAGCTCTTCTTATGCAATGAGGGCGGGTTTTCAGGAAATGCAGGAAACTTATTTAACAGTATCTGCCCCGGCTGATTTTTTTATGACGCCGGATATTCCAGGCATATCGGGCGGAGTTGCAACCGGAACAGCCCCCTTCACTGTCATCAGCGATAATGAGGCGGGTTTTAGCATGGGAATTAATGCGTCAACGGCCCATGCGATGCTGCTTGATGGTAGCGACCCTACTCATTATTTTGACAACTACACCATAGACGGAGTTCCGATATACGGCTGGAACGTTACAAGCGCGGCTAAATTTGGTTTTACGGTTTCTCCCGGATTATTGGGCGGATTAGCGCCTGCTTTCAGCGACGACGGTTTAGCGTGCGGAAGCGGTTCCGGTTCGGGCAATTGTTACGCGGGTTTTATAACAACTCTGGTTAATATAATCAGTACGACAAGCAGAACAAGCAATACAGGAGAACAAGAAAATATAATGTTGAAGGCGGAGTCAAATAATAATGTTTTGGAAAGCGGAACCTATGACGCCACAATTACCACGACCGTATCATCAAATTAAAATCCAAAAATTTTAAGTTTTTAAACAATGAATTTACTGACAAAATTATTAATACTATCCGTTTTTCTATTATCTGCGGGATTATTTTCTACGAATACAGTTTTTGCGCAATCTGATTCAGACCAATTTAACGTTGGCGTAACTGTTACTCCGGAAATTTTCTGCAATAATAACGGAATTTGCGAAACAGGCATGGGAGAGGATATTAATAATTGTCCGGCCGACTGCGCCGCTCCCGGTGGCGGAGACTACTTTACTAATTATATTAAAAATATTCATTCCAGCCCCGGTTTTAATTCAGCAGAAATTTCGTGGCAGACAAAGAATCCGGCTTTTTGTGATTTTTATTGGGGCCAGACAACAGGGTATGAAAGCGAGATAATTTCTGAAACTGCAGGAAAAACAAATCGTTTTGTTAATTTAATCGGGCTTCAAGATTCAACAGTCTACCATTTCAGGATAATATGCAGAGATAGCCTTAACCCCAAAATCGACAGCCAAGACCAGGAGTTTAAAACATTATCCATTATAAACAATGTAAGTAATTTTACGGCCGTTGCCGGAGACGGAAAAATAGATTTATCTTGGCAAAATCCTGCGGATGAAAATTTTAACGGAGTAATTCTGTTAAGAGACGAAAGTTTCTTTCCTTCGAATATAAACGAAGGCAAGCTTATTTACCAGGGTTTCGGAAACTCTTTTGAAGATATCGGGCTTGTAAATGGAACAACTTATTATTATACAATTTTTACGTTGGGAAAAAATAAAAGCTATTCTTCGGGAGCTATGGCCTCCGCAACGCCTTATAAACAAGGGGCTCCTCCGCCGCCTCCGCCGGTAATTCAGCCCGTTTGCGGAGAGCAAAACTTAACGGTAGATGATTTTAACTTTTTTTCCGACGGTAAAGTGGTTGAAATAAAAAATGGGTCAATAGAATCAAAGCAAGGAAGTTCCATTTCAATTTACACAGACTGCAAAAAATTGTCTTTTGCAAAAACCGTTTTTGTGGATTTAGGCGACGGCCAAAGAATATTTTCTTATATTTTAAAGCCGGCGGGAGAAGAAAAAAATTGCAGCGTTTCGTTTATTGCGCCGGAAGCTCCCGGAGCATACACTCTTAAAATTTACGCGTTAGATTCAAAGAATAAAATACTCTGGCAGACAATTCTGACGCTTAATATTTTGAAAAAAATTCAGACTCCGCAGTGGTGGCAATTTATATCAAGCAGGTGTATTTATTGGCTGTTTCTGTTGATAATTATACTTTTAATAATCCTATTTTTAATGGTAAAATGTAGAAATGCTTTATTAAGAAAGAAAATTAGGCGATAAAGCCGGATGAAACCAACGCATAAAACAATTTTATTTTGCGCTTTTGCAGCTCTGCTAGCCGGCGGATTTGTTTTATTTGTGAATTATGCCGGCGCCACTTCAGATTTCAACAAAGAAATTAATTACCAGGGAAAACTTACTACTTCGATTGGCGTAGCAGTTCCGGACGGCTATTATTGTATGAACTTTGCTCTTTACGACGCTTTGACAAATGGCAATTTGCTTTGGTCGGAAGAATGGAAAACCGATGATGCTCATAAGGTGCATGTTATAAGCGGATTGTTCTCTATATTATTGGGAAGCCAGACAAGCATTTCGAGCGTTGATTTTAATAATGCTTCGCGGTATCTGGAGGTTCAATTAGATGCTACATGCAACGATAGTTATGAAGAAATTTTTGCGCCGAGAAAACAACTGGGGGCGGTTCCGGCTGCTTTTGAGTCGGCGCAATTAGGAGGAGCAACATGGGCATCGCCAGACGCAATAGGAACTGGCACTCCAAATTCCGGATATTTTACAACAGTTTCAGCCACGGGCACGGGGCAATTCGGCACAGGTGGAATCCTTGGAATTGATGACGCCACCAACACCGCTGGTACACTAAAACTCTGGTCAGCAGGAGCAAATGATTTTTACACAACCTTCACCACAGGCACACAGTCGGCTAACGCCGATTATATTCTACCAACCGCAAGCAGTGATGGATATCTAAAAAACACCAGCGGAGCATTGTCCTGGAGTTCTGTTGATTTGTCTGGATATGTGCCATACACAGGAGCAACTGCTACTCTTAATTTAGGAACTCACGACCTCACCACCACAGGCATAGGAACTCTTGCTTCACTCAATCTTGCTGCTACTTCTAATCAGATAGTTATGCAGTCAGCAGGAGTAACTACAACCCTGACAGAGAGCGGGGCATCATCAAACAAAACAATAACTTTCCCGAATTTAACTGGAACTGTTGCTTTGATGGGAGTAACTCAATCAACTAATTTTACTACAACAGGGGCAGGAACATTTGGCTCAACCTATAAAGCATATTTAGGGAGTGATGGTGCTGGAAATTCAGGATATTTTACAGGAGGTGCTGGTGGACACGTTTATTTTTCAAATGCTACTTATGCCGTAGAAGCGTATGGTGATAGTTATTTTAATGGAAACCTCACCACCACCGGCACATACAACGGTCTCACATTAGCCACAGCCACAGCTGGATTTACCATCGCAGGCGGAACAACTCCATACACACTTACCATAGCTGCTTCAGGCACTGCTGCCTTAGGAACCGGAGTCACAAACTACAACGCTTATTGGTCAGCAACAAACACATTGTCAAGCGAGCAGTATGTGGCAACGTCAAGAGGCGGCACCGGCGCCAGCTGGTCAGCTGTAGCCACCGGCTCTATGCCATACTTTTCAGGCACAGGAACAATGTCCACGCTAACTGCCGCAACCTCGGGCTGGCTGTTCACTTCCAACGGAGCCAACACAGCTCCGAGCTGGCAGGCATCAGCCGGAGTCCCTTACACAGGAGCAACTGCTACTCTTAATTTAGGAACTCACGACCTCACCACCACGGGCGTAGGAACTCTCACAAGTCTTAACCTTACCGCAACTTCAAATC
>CAYOIH010000022.1:0-15315 GCA_964404005.1 uncultured Candidatus Saccharibacteria bacterium | reverse complement strand
CATGTTTTAAGTGCCTCATACTGTAAAGTATACCAGTGGCCAGTGCATTTATTGTAATTTATTCCCAAAATGATAAAATTGTTTAATGAGTGGGGCACGTAGCTCAGCTGGTTAGAGCGCACCGTTCACATCGGTGAGGTCTGTGGTTCGAGTCCACACGCGCCCACATGACAATTCAGGAATTTCGCGACAATGTAAGGCCGAATATGAAGCTTTCTGTGGATGGCAAGGATTTTTTAGTTGAAGAAATCATAAAATTTAGATTCGACGACGGGAATTTTTATATAAAATGTATACTGAGCGATGGGTATGTTTTTGCTGATGACTTGGAAAACAATATGTTTTTATTAGTAAAGGAAGTAAAAACTTTATTTACTTATCCCTTTCCTCAGGAATTAGAACTTGACGGAAAAAAATTAGTTTTTTTATATGAGGCTTGCGCCGTTGCGGAAGAAGTTAAAGGAAAAGAAATTTGGAAAAAGGGATATAGTGAAACATTTTGGGATTATAAATCAGAAGATGGAAGTTATTTAAGTTTGGGCGTTGATAATAAAACAAAAGAGCGCCTAGATTTTTGCGGAAAAATTATAGATTGCGATTTGGTTAAATTATATGATAACGCAATTTAAAAAATTAGTTTGGACAGAACACTCTAAAATAAAAATGCGGCAATACGGGCTTTCAAAGCAAAAGTTGTTGGGAATACTTTCTAAGCCGGAAAGAAAAGAGCAGGGGATTGTGCCCGGTACCACGGCCGTAATGAAAACGAACAAAATTTTTTTTAAGGCGAAACAAACGACTCTATCCGGAGCGTGGCAAAAGCCACGTAAGGCTCCGGGAGAGATATGGTTGATGTTTAGAGATACAAACCCTTCGGGACCCAAAGGGTACCCCTCAGGGCAGGGATTTAGAAAAATAATTAGCGCTTGGCGATATCCAGGAATTTCTAGGCCTGGAGAGGAAATTTCAGTCCCAGACGATATTCGTCAGGAACTACTAAAAGAAAATGATAACGAGTAAAATTTTAGGTTATGTTTTATTAATAGGGGGATTGTTGCTCATCATTTGCGTTGTATGGCAAACGTACAATATTTTTACTGATAAAGCTTCGGCTCCGTCTGTTTTTAAAACCGCGCCGCTGTCTGTTGAAAAAGTCGGGGCGCAGGATATCCAGGGCCAGATAAACGAAGCTGTTAAAAAACAGATTGGGCAGATTATTTCCCCCGATAGCATTACTAAAGTGTTGAATTTGGCAGCATGGTTCATGCTGGCGTGGATTTTAATTGTTGCCGGTGGCGTATTGTCGGGAATTGGTGTAAAATTAATGAAATAGAATGGAAACCTCCGAAAAAGACAATATAATATCTTCCTGGTTTTTTTGGCAATTTTATGAAATGCCTAAATTTTTGTTGTCTGTGTGGAATAATTATTTTATGTTTGCCTTAAATTTTTTTTCACTACCATTGCTCCTCAAAACTTTTTTTTCTCCCTGGAGGAGATATAGATGGAAATACCCGAGAGCGCTTGATTTTGCAGAATTTTTTAACACTCTTATTTCTAATGCGTTTTCGCGTATTTTGGGAGCCATAATGAGAATTATTCTAATCCTCGCCGGAATTTTATTGCAACTGTTTGTTGCAACAGCGGGATTAGCGGTTTTTATATGCTGGCTGGCGTTGCCGTTTATTGTTGCGGCAGGTTTTTTATTTGTTTTTATTTATTAGCGCGATTATATTAATAAAATTATAGCGATGGCTTTCATTTTCGACACAAACAAAACGGCGATATCGCAGGCGGTAAAAAGGGAAAAATTTCCTCTTTTTATGTTCGCCGGTTTTTTGAGCCGGTTGTTTTTTATTTTATTTATTTTATCGCTGGTTTTTATTCTCCTCTCATTTTTTGGGCAGGTTTCAGGAAATTTAGCCATAAAAACGCCGGTTTTGTTTTTGGTGCTTTACTTTATTTTTTGGGATGTTTCCTTATTCGTAAATTTGAAAATAAAGAACCCGGAATTATCAGTTAAACTTTCAGGCGCCGTTTTGAATATAGATAAGTATAATTTGGCAGAATTTTTAAGCTTCGGTATGGCCGGCACGGTGGCGGCGTCATTAAAATTTTGCGGGAAAAGGAATATTCCCCTTAATTCAACCGCACTTTTTTATTCTGCGGTAAAAGGCAGCAAAGAAGCGGCAATAATTTGCTTCAGGTTGGGGATAGATACTAAAAAACTTGAATCAGATTTGAAAAATTATTTGGAAAAAACTCAGAAGCATCCGGCCATGCCGGACCAAGGAGGACAATTGTCCGGGGCTTTTTCTGAAGATTTTCAGGAAACAATAGTAGAAGCTGCAAGTATTTCCAGCGCCAGAGGACACGACAAGATTGGAGAAAAAGAAACTTTGATTGCTTTGGCAAAGCACGATGAATTTTTTAAAAAAACTTTAATCGAGTTTGATCTAAAATCTGAAGATGTGGAAAATATAACTTTATGGTTAGATTCCGCCGAAGAATCGTTGGAAAAAAGCAAAAAGTTTTGGTCAAAGGAAAATTTAGCCAGGCAGGGTTCTATGGGAAAAGATTGGGCGTCGGGATACACAATAACCTTAGATCGGTTTTCTACCGACTGGAGAAAAGTTGTTTCTGCCTGGAAGGTAAGAGAAATTATAGGGCATGAAAAGGAAATAGAAGAAGTGGAAATGATTTTGGCAAAATCCAACCTGTCGAATGCTTTGATAGTTGGAAACCCGGGAACCGGCCGAAAGAGCATAATCGAGGCGCTGGCGCAGAAATGCTATTTGGGAGAATCATTGCCGGAATTAAACGCCAAAAGGGTTGTAGAGCTCGACATGGTGGAGTTGTCTGCTATGGTGCAAAATTTTGAAAAACTGGAGTCAACCTTAGACCAGATATTTTTTGAAGCTATGGCCGCCGGAAACGTTATTTTGGTAATTGATAATTTAGAAAATTTTGTCGGGCAATCGGTCCAGAAGGCGGGGGCGGTTGATGTGTCGGGCATATTGTCAAAGTATCTGGCGATACCAAACTTTCAATTTGTAGGCATCACCACTTACGAAGGTCTTCATAAGAATATCGAGCAAAACCCTTCGTTCGCGGATTTTTTCAGAAAGGTTGAAGTATCGGAAGTTACCGAAGCCGAAACAATAAGAATTCTTCAATCAGCCGCATTGGAAGCGGAATATAAGCATAAAATTTTTATATTATATCCGAGCATCAGAGAGATTGTTAATCTAACCGCCCGGTATATGCCCAGCCTGCCTTTTCCAAAAAAGGCGCTGGATATTTTAGACGAAGCTGTGGTGTATGTGCAGTCGCATAAAGAAAAAGTTGTGCTTCCTCACCACATTGCCGAAATTGTTTCTGATAAAACAGAGATACCTATTGGAAAAATGGCGGCAAAAGAAAAAGAAACTCTGTTAAACCTGGAAAACTTAATACATCAAAGAATTATTAATCAAGAAGAAGCGGTTAATGAAATATCAATTGCGATGAGGCGGGCGAGAATGGGGATTGCTTCTAAAACAAGGCCTATGGGAACATTTTTATTTTTAGGCCCTACCGGAGTCGGTAAAACAGAAACAGCAAAAGCGTTGGCGCAGATATATTTTGGACGACCCGGGGTACCCCTTGGGTCTTCCCCTGAAAAAATGATACGGCTTGATATGTCAGAGTTTCAGGCTATTTCAGACATACCTCGGCTTGTTGGCGCCACCTCGCCCGTAGAAATGCAGGGACTTTTAACAACCCCAGTAAGGGAGACTCCATTTTCTCTGCTTTTGTTAGATGAAATTGAAAAAGCCCACCCTAATATTTTGAACTTATTTTTACAGGTTTTAGACGAGGGGCACATAACCGACGGCCAGGGCAGAAAAGTTGTTTTTACAAACACTATAATTATTTGCACTTCAAACGCGGGAGCTGATATGATTTTTAAACAAGTTGAGTCCGGGCAGGCATTAGATAAGGATAAATTATTAGACACTCTTTTCGATAAAAATATTTTCAGGCCCGAATTTGTAAACCGTTTTGACGCAACCGTAGTTTTCCATCCTTTGACAAAAGACAATTTACTGAAAATAGCCCAGCTTACTTTACAGGGCCTTCAAAAAAATCTGAAAGAAAAAGAAATTGATTTTGAAATTACGGAGCCCTTGAAAGAGAAAATTGTTGAGCTTTCCTATAAGCCGGAATTTGGCGCCAGGGAAATGAGAAGGGTTGTGCAAGATAAAGTGGAAAATGCCATTGCCCAGGCGCTTTTGTCTGACAAAATAGGCAAAGGCGATAAAATTGAAATTGATCCGGAAACTTTTGAAGTAATAGTTAATCCTGTAAAATAGACAAAAAAATAGACAAGAAAAAGCCCGAGACAGACTCGGGCTTTTTCTTTGCGTTGATTTTGTGGATAAGTCCATTATGCGACAATCGTAATAAGGCTAACTGTGGATAACTAGTGCAAAAATATGTGGATTTACGACTAAAATGGGTATTTGGGGTAAGGTGTTGACCTAATGCCATGAAAAGGGATATAAATAAGGAGAAGTGGGCAGAAGTGGATAACTGTGGGAAAACCTAAGTTATCTGTGGATAACTCCTTACGAATTACAAATTTTTTACGAATATACGAATTTGAATGATTAGTATATTTGTAATGGATTAGTAGATTAGTAATTTATTATGTTGATAGGTCAATACGAGCATACAATTGATAATAAAAAGCGCTTGGCCCTGCCTGCAAAGTTCAGGGGAGAGCTTGGAGACAAAGTAATAATTACCAGATGGATGGAGAGCTGTCTTGCTGTATATACAGAAGCCGAATGGAAAATAGTTTCTGATAAAATTATAAACCTCACAATGACCCAAGTTGAAGCCAGATCTTTTTCAAGAATGATGCTGGCCGGAGCAATGGAAGTTTCTTTAGACAAGCTTGGCAGAATCCTTGTGCCAGATTATTTAAAAAATTACGCCGGCTTAAAGAAAAATGTCGTTATTTGCGGATTATCCAATAGATTGGAAATCTGGGACTCTGAAAAATGGGAAGCATATAAAAAAGAAGCAGAAAAAGGAGTCGACGAAACTGTTTCAAAATTAGGAGGATTAGGAATATAGCAATTATGATTCATACAGCAGTTCTTAAAAAAGAGGTTCTAGAATATTTGGACCCAAAATCAAATGAAAATTTTGTTGATTGTACCATAGGCGAGGGGGGCCACACAGAAGAAATGCTTAAAAGAAACGGGCCGGCGGGAAAAGTTTTAGGGATTGATTTAGACCCGCATCAAATTGCGGCAAGTCAGTGGCTGCAGGTTCAATTTAAAGACAGAATAGTTTTTGCCAAAGATTCTTACGCAAACTTAACAGAAATTATTGAAATAAAGAGCTTCGGCACTGTTAACGGAATTTTGCTTGATCTTGGAATGTCGTCAGCGCAATTAGAGGGAACGCAGAAGGGATTTTCTTTCAAAGTAGACCAAGGTTTGGATATGAGGTATAGCGACGAAGGCGGATATACTTTGACGGCAGACAAAATTGTTAATGAGTGGCCGGAAGAAGAGATTGTTAAAATTTTACAGAATTATGGCGAGGAAAAATTTGCCAAAAAAATTGCAAAAAGTATCGTAGAGCAGCGCAAACTTGGAAGAATCAAAAGCACATTTCAACTGATAGAAATTATAAAAGATGCAACGCCGTCGGCATACTGGCGGGGCAAGATTCATTATGCCACAAGGACATTCCAAGCCTTAAGAATCGCGGTCAATGATGAATTGGAGAACATAAAAAAAGTTTTACCCCAGGCAATTTCAATTTTAGCACCCGATGGCAGGATAGCAGTAATATCTTTCCATTCTTTAGAAGACAGGATTGTTAAAGAATTTTTTAATAAAAAAGCCAAAGAAGGAGTAATAAAAATATTAACTAAAAAACCAATAACGGCCGGCAGAGACGAGCTTGGAAAAAATCCGCGTTCAAGATCTGCAAAACTAAGGGTCGCGGTAAAATTATGACAACAATAGCGCTGAATTATTATAAAGCACAAAAAAATTTACAGACAAAAATAGATTCTATAGAATTTCCCTTAATAAATTGGAAAGCAGTTTCTTTCGTAGGATCTTTTATAGCTTTGGCTTTGCTGGTTTTTTATGTTTGGCAGATAAATGACTTAACTCGCGGGTCTTATACAATAAACAGCTATGAGAAACAAATCAGCCAATTGTCAGGAGAGAATAAAAATTTGCAGGTTTCTTTTGCGGAAAACAGTTTTTTGGGCCAGGCCCTCACAAAAATACAGGCACTGAATTTTCAAAAAGCTACTTCGGTAAAATATATAAAGATTAATAATCCCGCGCCAGAGTTAGGGTTGAATTTAGGAGCTAAAAAATGAAAAAGTTTGCTAATTGGAGAATAAACGCAATTTTAATTATAGTTCTCATTTTTGGGGCGGCTATTATCAGCCGTTTGTTTTTTATACAAATTTTAGAGCGCAAGCTTTTTCAGGCGCAGGCTCTTGGTCAGCAGGTCAATTTTGATAACATTACCGGTTCGCGAGGACAGATTTTTTCTGCAATATCACAGGAAACCAAGGGTGGGCAGGGATTGGGTGAAGTAAAAAGCTTGGTCATAAACAAGGATAGCTGGACAATTTCTGCGAGCACGAATGATATTCCCGACAAGCAATCTTTTGCAGAAACCTTGAGCGGGGTGATAGGCCAGACAGCCGAGCAGGTGCTTTCAGAGATAAACAGTGAAGATCCTTATCCTGTTATAAAAAAAGACTTGTCTTCTGCGGAACTGGATAAAGTTAAAGAATTGAACCTTAAAGGTTTGTCCTGGCAGAATGCTCCTCACAGATTTTACCCGCAAGGGCAGATGTTGTCGCAGGTGTTGGGATTTTTAGGAGGAGCCGGCGCAGGACAGTACGGCGTAGAGGGATACTACGAGGATGTTTTAGAAGGAAAGACAGGAATCCAGCAGGAAAAATTAGGATTGGATGCTATTTTTTCCGGCAACGGCCAGATATCTTTGGATGGTTCAGATATTTATTTAACAATTGATTATAATATACAGTTTCAGGCGGAGACATTATTGAAACAAGAACAAAAAAAAGACGGCATAGACTCCGGCCAAATAATAGTTTTAAGGCCCGACTCCGGGAAGATTTTAGCTCTGGCAAATTTTCCTGCTTTTAACCCAAATCAGTATTCAAAAGAGTCAGACTTGGATATCTTTCAAAACTCAGTTACGCAAAAACTTTTCGAACCCGGTTCCATAATGAAGCCTTTTACAATGGCAGCCGCGATAAACGAAGGAAAAATAACTCCCGATACAACTTATGTGGATACGGGCGTTGTGACCTTTGGCACAAAGTCAATCCATAATTTTGCCAACGAAGTTTACGGCAAACAAACAATGACGCAAGTTTTGGAAAATTCAATTAACACCGGAGCGGTTTTTGCAGAACAACAGATCAGCCACGACGTATTTTTTGATTACATAGATAAGTTTGGTTTTACCGGAAAAACAGGAGTTGATCTTCAAGCAGAAGCTTATTCGCAGAACGCCAGTTTAAAAAATGGTCCTGATATGAACTACGCAACAGCTTCTTTTGGCCAAGGGGTTGAGTTAACCCCAATACAAATTGCCAGGGGATTTTGCGCGATAGCCAACGGCGGAAAATTAGTGAAGCCATATATAGTTGAAAAAATTGTTAATGGTGGGGAAGAGGTTTATACAAGGCCTGAAATTTCAGATCAGATTGTTTCTAAAAATACAATCACACAATTAAACGCAATGCTTATTAATGTCGTTGATAAAGGTTTTAATAGTGTCGCAAAAATTCCGGGTTATTATTTTGCGGGTAAAACAGGTACAGCCCAAATTCCGTTAAAAAACGGAAAAGGATACGAGCCCGATAAAACAATTCAAAGTTTTGTGGGCTACGGTCCGGCACTTAATCCGCAGTTTTTGATATTGGTAAAATTAGATAATCCCAAGGTTTCCATCTCGGCGCTTTCGGCTGTTCCTATTTTCAAACAGCTGGCGCAATATATATTAAATTATTGGCAAATCCCACCCGACTACGACGCGAATGTAAAATAAAGACCTGCTTTGTCGCAGGTCTTTTATTGTGGCCCCAATGGGATTCGAACCCATGTTTTATGCTTGAGAAGCACGCGTCCTAGACCGGGCTAGACGATGGGGCCCTTAACATTTATTTAACATAAATTTTGCCTTTTGTCTATTTTGCGTTTTAAAGTTATCCCCATGCTTGGGCCGTTTTTTTATAGTATAATAAACAAATGTTTAAAGATTTATTCAGAAATTATATTTATCCTATTGCTGTTTATGCGGGAGGAATGGTAGGCGTCGGATTTTTAGCTTTGCCGTATATCGCGATGAAAACTGGCATCTGGCTGATGCTTTTATATTTTTTCATTATCACGGCCTTGCTTGTGGTAATAAGCTTAATTTTTTGTCAGATAAGCCTTAAAACCCCCGATTTTAAAAGGTTTCCTGGTTTTGCCGGACACTATTTGGGAAAATGGGGCTGGCTGTTCGCTATGGCTTCGGTGGTCTTTGGAATTTTTATAACACTCTTGGTTTATTTGATCGTTGGTGGACAATTTTTAACTGCCATATTCCAGCCGATATTTTCTGGGAATGTTTTAACTTATACTTTAATTTATTTTATTGCTGCAAGCGCCATACTGTATTTTGACATAAAAGTAATCTCTAGAGCGACATTTTTAGGAATAACCCTTCTTATCGTTTCTTTATTTTTTGTGTTTATAGAGGGTTTTTCGAAAATAAAAATAAGCAACATATTTATTCCAGGAGGAAATCCGCTAAGTAATTTTTTCCTTCCATACGGGGCATTATTATTTGCTCTTTGGGGCATAGGACTGGTCCCAGAGGTGGAGGAAATGGTTTCGGCAAAAAAACAAAACCTTAAAAAGATAATAACGATATCTACGGTATTGGTTTCTGTCTTTTATCTCTTGTTCACTTTTTTGATCTTAGGTATAACCGGAGGCCGAACTCAGGAAACTGCCCTCGCCGGACTTATCGGTTTTTTGCCGAATTTGTTGGTTTCAATTTCGCTTTTTTTTGGAGTCCTGGCAACTTTTACGGCCTTCATCGCGCAGGGAATAATCCTGAAAAAAACGCTGATGTTTGATTTAAAAATCAAACGTAATCACGCATTTGTGATCACTTGCTTTACGCCATTTATACTTTTTTTATTGGGACTAAAATCTTTTATACCACTTTTATCTTTAACTGGAGGAGTTTTAATTGGCATAGATGGAATTTTGATTTTGCTGATGTACAAAAAAATTGGAGGAAAAAATATAATAATTTATCCTTTATCTTTGGTTTTTTTGTTCGGGCTAGTTTACGAAATAATATATTTTATTAAATAGATTTTAATATGGCGTTTTATATTGTTATTTTTTTATTTTTAGTATCCATGTTTGTTTTAGCCTGGCTTAGTTCGCACATGGTGAAGTCTTTAGTCGGCATGGCAAAGTATTTACATTGGAGAGAATTTATTGTTGCATTTTTTGTAATGTCTATTGCCGGCTCTCTGCCCAATTTATTTATTGATATAAATGCGGCTTTGCACGGCCTCCCAAATCTGGCTTTTGGAGATATTTTAGGAGGAAACTTGGTTGACCTTACCATAGTGATGGCAATTGCTATATTTATGAACAAGGGTTCTATAGAGGCAAACAGCAGGATGATTCAGTCCAGCGCCGTGTTTACTTCTATAATCGCGGTTCTTCCTCTTCTTTTAATTTGGGACGGGCGATTAGACTGGACAGACGGGATTATACTAATTGCTTCTTTTGTTTTTTATGTGGTTTGGCTCTTTTCTAAAAGCGAAAGATTTAAGAAAGGATATGCCGGAAGGCCACAAAAAGCAGTTCAAGGGTTCTCGGGTTTTTTAAAAAATTTAATAAAGATAGTTGTGTTGCTCTTGCTGCTTTTAGGCGCTTCGCAGGTTGTGATCATGTCGGCACAGTATTTTTCCACGCAGCTTGGAATCTCGCTTTCGTTGGTGGGAGTTTTAATAGTTGGTTTAGCGAACTGTTTTCCCGAAACATACTTTGCGATTGTTTCCGCAAAAAATGAAGAGGGGTATATGATCTTGGGGGACCTGATGGGCTCTGTAATTGTCTGCGCTACCTTGGTTTTGGGAATTGTTGCTATTATTTCTCCGTTTACAATAGATGATTTTTCTCCGTTTTTAATCGCCAGGGCATTTATGATTATGGCTGCGGTTTTTTTTATTGTTATAATTAAAAGTGGCAGAAAACTTACCAAAAAAGAGGGCTTATTCCTGATGTTTTTGTATATAGTGTTTCTTTTAACAGAAATCTTTTTACCGTATATTTTAAAATAATTTAGACGATGGCTTTTTCTCAATATACGCAAAAAAGCGCAGATGAGGTGTTGAAATTGCTAGATGCTTCTGAAAATGGCCTCTCCAAAAAAGAGGCTGTTTCTCGCAGAGAAAATTACGGTCTGAACGAAATAAAATCAAAGAGCACTACTGTTTTGCAGGTTTTTTTAAGGCAATTAAGGGCGCCGTTTACATATCTTCTTTTTGCGGCGGCTTTAATATCTTTTTTTATCGGCGAAAAAACAGATTTTATAGTTATAGTTGTTGTGGTAATTTTAAACGTTGCCATAGGTTTTTTCCAGGAATATAGGGCGGAAAGAGCAATTTATCTTTTACGCAAATTCGTCCCGCAAAACGTAAAAGTTTTACGGCAGGGCGCAGAAGTGATTATTGATAAAAAAGATATTGTCCCGGGCGACATGGTTTTATTAGAGGCGGGCGACAGAGTGCCGGCAGATTCAAGAATAATAAGTGCGGAAAATTTTCTGGTAGACGAATCGGCGCTGACCGGAGAATCTGTCCCGGTCTCTAAAATATCCGGAGCCCTGAAACAAAGCACAGGCGAAATTTTTAAAGCAAAAAACATGCTTTTTTCAGGCACATCTGTCATCTCCGGACAGGCGCAAACTGTTGTGATAGGAACGGGTAAAGACACGGCTTTCGGCGAGATAGCTCAAATGGTTGCTTCCGGAACAAGACAGTCGTCTTATGAGAAAAGCATAGTTTATTTCTGCAAGCTTGTATTGAAAATAGTGTTGGTAACCATGGTACTGCTGTTTGCCGCCAACCTTTTGATAAAGGGCTTCGGCAATTTTTTTGAGTTCCTTCTTTTTTCGGTGGCGCTGATAGTCAGTATTTTACCCGAAGCTCTGCCGACCGTAGTTACTTTTGCCTTATCTAAAGGAAGTCTGCAAATGGCAAAACAACACGTTGTTGTGCGGCGCCTTACTGCTATTGAGGATTTGGGAAATATAGAAGTTCTTTGTACAGATAAAACAGGAACCCTAACAGAGAACAAACTTTCTTTACAGGAAATTGTTTCCTCTGATAAAAGAAAATGTTTACTGTACGGGCTTTTGAGTTCTGACTTGAACGACCGTAAAGAATCTATTTTAAACCCGTTTGATTTGGCGCTGTTTGAAAAATCACCGGAAAATTTTTGGCAGGAATATAAAAAATACGAAATAATTTTTGAGCTTCCTTTTGACTCGGAGAGAATGAGGTCGGGGTTTGTGATAAAAGATAAGAATGGAAATAAATTTTTGATTGTAAAAGGCGCGCCGGAAGTTCTTCTGGACTTATGTTCAAGCGTAAGTTACAGGGCGTCAAAGAAAGAAATTAAAGACGATGCCCGCCGCGAAGGGCAAGCCGGCAAAAGAGTTTTGGCAATTGCTTTTAAAAGAATACATAAAGACGTCATAACAGTTGCCGACGAAAAAGGCCTTACCTTTTTAGGATATTTTGTGTTTGAAGATCCTCTTAAAAAAAGCACAAGCGAAGCCATAAGTTTGGCCAAAAAATTAGGAGTTAAAATAAAAGTTGTTACGGGCGACTCAAAAGAAGTTGCAGGATATGTCGCCAGCAAAATGAAATTAATAACTGATCCGGGAGACGTACTCTCGGCCGAGGATTTGGAAAAAATAACGCCGGAAGAATTTGACGACGCTTGTAACGACCATTGTGTTTTTGCCAGGATATCTCCGCAGTTGAAATATAAGATTGTAAAATCTTTGCAGAAAAAATATGATGTAGGATTTTTAGGAGAGGGGATTAATGACGCCCCCGCCCTTAAAATTGCCAATGTAGCAATTGTTGTGCAATCGGCCTCCGACGTTTCCCGTGAAGTTTCAGACGTTGTTTTACTGAAAAAAGATCTAAAAGTAATCATTGAAGGAATTAAATACGGCAGGCAAATTTATTCTAATATCAATAAATATATAAAATGTACGCTTGCCAGTAATTTTGGAAATTTTTATTCTATTGCTGTAATCTCTCTATTTATTAATTATCTTCCAATGCTTCCGGTTCAGATTTTATTGGCGAATCTTTTTTCTGATTTTCCCTTGATATCCGTTGCCACAGATTCCGTTGATTTAGAAGAATTAAAAAAGCCAAAGATGTACCAGCTAAGCTCTGTTTTACCTCTGATTATGATGCTGGCGGTAATAAGCACTGTTTTTGATTTTATTTTCTTTGCAATTTTTTATAAACAAGCTCCGGCTACAATCCAAACTTTGTGGTTTATAGAAAGCGTTTTATCCGAATTGCTTTTAATATTTATAATTAGGACAAGGCACTTAGCATGGAAGGCAAAAAAGCCGAGCTCTTTATTGATCATTTTTTCCATAGTAGATGCAGTCTTTATAATACTCTTACCATTTTTATTTTTTGGTCAACAGTGGTTCCATTTTGTGGCCCCGCCGATAATACCTTTAATAATAGTTTTTGGCTTGCTGGCATCTTACAGCGCGCTTAGCGAAACTATAAAACTTGTGTACTTCCATTATTGGAAGCCAAAGAACTATGTGGTAAGCTAAATATAATATGGACCTAACAATAATACTTTTGATAATAATTGCGGTTGGGGTGGTGGTGGCGATTTTTTTATTGGTCGTGCGGAGAAGTCCTTCGACAGGCTCAGGACAAAAGCAAGACGAAAATTCGTTCTTGCTTTTGCAACAGCAAATAGCTCAAATTGCTAATGCAGTAGACAGTAAGCTTTCAGAATCAAACAAAAATGCGCAGGAGCAATTTAAGCACTCAGCCGATATTATAAGAAATGTTACCGAAAGATTAACTAAGTTAGACGAAACAAACAGGCAGGTTGTGGGGTTTGCCGACCAATTAAAATCTTTGCAGGACATTTTAAAAAACCCAAAACAGCGGGGGATTCTGGGCGAATATTATTTGGAAACTGTTTTAAAAAATGTTTTGCCACCGGCTTCTTTTCAGATGCAATATTCTTTTTCCAATGGAGAAATTGTTGACGCGGTTGTTTTTGTGGACGCTTCGGCGGGCTCAGCGCAGGCTAAAAGAATAATTCCAATTGATTCAAAATTTTCTTTAGATAATTATAATAGAATAATTCAAACAAATGATCCCGCGGAGAAAAAAAGATTTGAAACCGCTTTTATAAATGATTTAAAACTTAGAATAGACGAAACATCAAAATATGTTAGGCCGGAGGAAAAAACAATGGACTTTGCTTTTATGTTTATACCGTCGGAAGCGGTTTATTATGATTTATTGATAAATAAAGTCGGCGCGATTGCTGAAGATACAAATAACTTAATTTATTACGCAGGGAAAAAGAAAGTTATTGTTGTATCTCCAACCTCTTTCCTTGCCTATTTGCAGACGGTTTTACAAGGTTTAAGAAACCAGAAAATTTCTGAACAAGCGCAGACTATAATTAAAGAGGTTGAAAGGTTGGGTAAACATCTTTTTACTTATTCAGAATATATGAAGAGATTGGGCCAGCATTTAGACGGAACAGTTTCAAGCTATAACAAGGCGGGCAAAGAATTACAGAAAATTGATAAGGATGTTGTAAAATTGACGGCAGGAGAGGCAAGAATAGAAATTAACGACGTCGAAAGACCCACTCTTGACGGAGAGTAAGTTTTTTGCTAAGATATCCGTATACTTATTAAATCAAACTATGATTGCAATTATAAAGACCGGTGGGAAACAATATATAGTTAAACCCGGGGATAAACTAAAAATAGAAAAATTACTAAAAGAAGTAGGAGAAAAATTTTCCTTTTCCGATGTTTTATTGGTTGAAAAGGGGGATAAGGTTGAAGTTGGCGCTCCGTTGGTAAAAGCAGAAGTCACGGCAAAAGTTTTAAGCCATGGAAAAGGAGACAAAATAATTGTTTTTAAATATAAGCCAAAGAAAAGAGAAAGCAGAAAAATTGGCCATAGACAGCCATATACAGAGATAGAAATTATCGGTATGAAATAAACAACGAAAATTATAAAACCCGCCTTTGCGGGTTTTTAGTTTAGAAAAATAAATAAAAAAAAGCGAGACGGATCTCGCTAAGTCTTTCCGAACAAAAAATCTGTTTCGATTGAGTCGGACTCGCGTGGAGGAGCGTTTACTTTGGGCACGTTTAGCTGAGGAGGCGGAGGAGCGTTTGCGTCAAGCATTATAGATTTTAGCTCTCTGCGCAAAGCACGTAGCTCCTCACTGTCGGCGTCGGTAGCCCCGTCATTTCTCATTCTTACGATTTTTTTTCTAATATCTTCGATTGCGAGACATTTAGGTGCCATTATTATCTCCTTTAGATTTTTTGTAAGTTTAGTTTATTGTGAAAGACCCCCCTTAATTATGATAATATTACTTCCATCTTTTTTGTCAACCCTTAATCGGCTCAACGCGCTTGCCACGAAGCATATGTTTTCGTGGCTTTTTTATTTGAATAGTTAAACGCCCCGTACTATGCAATGCCCAGTACGGGGCGTTCGGGGTGAGGTGGGTAGCTTGAAAATGTCCCTTTTAAAGAATAAAGTAAAGATAATAACAAAAATAAATTTATGGATTTGCAAGAATTAGAAATTGAAGTTAATTTGATAAAGGAGAGGAATAGGAAGGTCGAGATAGATAAAAAGTGGGAGACGAGTTTTACGAGGAGGGGACTGCTGATACTTTTCACCTATCTTGCGATTGGGATTTATTTGAATGCGATAAATGTTGCAAACCCTTGGCTCAACGCTATTGTCCCCGCCGTTGCTTTTTTACTTTTGACATTGACAATGCCATTCTTTAAAAAACTTCGGTATCAACATCCTCGAAATTAAATAATTTTTAATCCGTTTAGCAACGGGGGATAGCCTGTTTTTTGTGTTCAAGCCACTGAACATAGTTTACAGTCTATTAATTGATTTTTTGC
>CAYOIH010000021.1:0-15374 GCA_964404005.1 uncultured Candidatus Saccharibacteria bacterium | reverse complement strand
GCAAAAAATCAATTAATAGACTGTAAACTATGTTCAGTGGCTTGAACATAAAAAAACGGCCCGCTAAGACGAGCCGATTGGGACGCTGAGCGTCCCCGAGTAGAACACAATATACAGTATATAGTTTTAAGATTTTTATCCCCCGCAAACGCTGTTGTCGCAAACAATTGCTTTATCTTTTGGCCTTAAATCTATATATCTCAAACTTTTTCTGCCGGCGGTGGACACTTCGCTTGTCAGCAATAAGTTCAGCTTTGTGATTTGCGAGTCTATGTCAAAGTTGGGGCTTAAATCAAAATAGATTTGCCAATTCTCGTTTGTTTTAGCGTTAAGCCTTACGGGACTCGTGATGAAAGCTTCTTCTAAATTTATTTGAAAGTTGTCTTTTAAATTTTTTTGGATTTTATAAATAGCGCCTATAATATCTTTCGATACAACCTCCTCGCCGGTAAAAATTTGGCTGTCGTCGAATGGCTGGCGTATCACAGTCATGCCTTGCTGCGTTGAGCCCGTAGAATCAAAAATAATTCCACTGCTGTCAATTGAAAAGCATTGATTATTATTATCACAGAAAACGCCTATCGGCTTTCGTTCTGTAATGTTTAGCATCAATGTTTCCGGCAGTTTCTTGCTCACAACAGCGGTTTCTATCGCCGGGTATTTTTCTAAAATATCACTGCTTATTTTGCTGTTATTAATAAATAAAATGCTTCTGGAAATTATTTTTACTTTCCAAAAGCTTAACAGTTCTATATTGGCGTCGTTAGAAACAAGTTCCTGCAAATCTTGGGATTTTACGTTTTCGGTCCCGGAAATAATAATGTTTTTTATTTGCAACCCTGGATAAAAAAATGATACATAAAATGATCCCGAGACAATTGCCAAAATCAGAACAGTAAGCCAAAACCACAGCTTTCCAAAAATTGATTTTCTGGGCCTTATCCTGTGGATTTTGGATTTTACGTGTCTCTTCCTATACGACATCTTATAAATTTCTTCTTCTTTTTCTTAAGAGTTCGATTATATAATTTATCCAATATTTTTTAGAGATAATAAAATCCTGGGTTTTAACGTAATCTTTTTTATATCCCCCAAAACCCATTTTGAATAATGTGGGACCAGCCCATGGATGCCTTGGAAATTTTTCCGGGTCAGTGAAGCCCCAAAAATCGTAAACCCTACACCCCCTATTTTCTGCTTCTTTTATAGCTTCCCACTGCAATAAATATGGTATTGAAAACTTAGAAAACTTTCCCAGAGAAGCCGCCTGGTGATAAAAAGCAATCCCTGACCAAAAAATAATCATTGCCCCGGCTGTAACCTCGCCTTTATATTTACCAAACAGGAAAATAACTTCGTTGTCTTTTTTAAAAACCTCAAATTCGTTTTTAATGGATTCTGGCGAAAACGGCACAAATTTTTGCCTTTTTGAAACTTCTTTATTGAGTTTTTGATAGGTTCCAATGTTTTTAGGATCTGCGCTTATTTCTATGGAAATATCCGGGTTTTCCGTGGCTTTTTTTATTAAATATCTGGTTGTTTTGCGCATACTATGAACCAAATTTTCTGTTACGGGAAAAATATCCAGCCGCCAGGTTGCCTCATACGCAGAAGAGTGCATTGGGGCATTTCTAAATCCCAGATCAAAAAAAATATTTTCATTTTCTTCGGTCTTTTCTAACAACGGAGAGATTCTTATAAAACTGGCCCTCTCCTCTTTTGCAATTCTGGTTAATTCTGTAAGCATCAATTCTAAAATTTCTTTTTTATCTTTTGCCAATAATCCGCCTATAACAACCGGCCCGTGAGGAATAAATAAAAACGTCCCTCTTCTCGCAGAAATTTTTATAACCAGAGCAACGGCAATTAATCTTTCTCCATTATATGCGCCGAGTCTCCAAGTCTTACTCCCCATTTTTTCATTAAATTCACCCCAATTCCAGGACTGCAAAAACGTCTTCTCCGCACACTGCAAAAGAAAATTTTCCCACTCGTCTTTATTTGTTATTTCTCTTAATTCCATTGCTTTAAAAAACTTACTATTCTTTCCGCGTCTTTTTGAGAGATATTTATATGCGTCGGCAAATTCAACGTTATTTTGGCTAAATCTTCGGCGTTTTTGCAACTTCCGGGAGTATATTTTAATTCTTCATTTTTTGTATCAAATGGAGCAATCGGAGTTGTATACCAGTCCCCCAATAGAATATTTTGTTTATGCCAAGCCTCATAAATTATTTCGTGGGCCGGGGTACCCTTTGGGTCTTGCTTAACCGTAAAACGTAAAAAAACATTTTTTGTATTTTCCACTTTCGGTGGAAGAACAAGCGCGGTATTTTTTAAATTTTGATAATAATAATCAGCGATTTCTTGCCTATGTTTATTGAATTTATTTAATTTATTAAACTGGTTCAATGCTAACGTGGCCAAGGCGTTCGGCAAGGCTTTTGGAAAATAATCGGGTTTCTCTCCCCTTTTTTCTTTCCATGAAACCGCCTTAGATAAAATATGAAGCCATTGGGATAAAATCAGAAATATTTTTCCGAGATCTAAAAAATTATAAATTGGTAAGATTACATAATTTAATAGAGCTGGATGCCAAAGCTGTTGCTGAATCCAACAAGCTGACGGAAACCCAAATTCTTTTTGCATTTTCTCTAATTTTTTTCCAATTGCGTCATCATTTGTTACGGCCATTCCGCCATAAACGGAGGAAATAATTTTGTCTCGGGAGAAACTAAAAAAAGCGGCCTTGCTTTGCGAGCCGACCTTGATGCCATTAAACTCAGCGCCCAAGGAATGTGCGCAATCATCTATTATAATTATACCCGGATGCTCTCCACAAACTGCCCTAATTTTATCCATATCGCACGGTTGGCCAAAGACGTGCTGAACGACAACAACCCGAGTCTTAGCATTTATTTTTGACCGAAGATCATCCGCGCTTATATTAAAATCGTCTTTGCTACAATCTATATAAAGTGGCTGGAGGCCGGCCCACAAAACAGGATTTGGAACGGCGTTACACGTAAAAGCCTGCATGGCAACGTTATCCCCCGCCTGCAGATTTAATGATTTTAGAATCGCATAAAAAGAGCTTCTGCCCGAATTAAAAGAAAACGCGTATTTTACGCCCAGATATTTTTTAAATTCATCTTCGAGTTGCTTTATTGCCTTTCCATTCTTCCAAAGCCACGGCCGTATAATTAAGTTCAAGGCGAGCTTCACGTCGTCTTTTTCCACATTCGGCGAAAGCGATATTGAAATTGGTTTAAAGTATCCCATAAAAATAAAAGCTAATAAGCTAATCTGCTAACAAGCTAAGAAGCTTCGCAGAAACACGCCCTTCAAGTAAAACTGCGTCGCCGGATTTGCAAAAAACCGTAATTGCCGAATAAATATCCTGCGGTTTGTCGCACAATAAGATGTTTCTTTCATTCATTCCCGCCGACATCGCTCCTTTTTTAATTTTTTTAAATTTATCCTTGCTTGTTATTATTGCCAGATTACAAGTTTGCGCAATTTTTTTTCCTATTCTTTCGTGAATTTCAGAAGATTTATTTCCCAACTCAATCAAACATGGCATTACTATCGCGCGCTTTCCCTGAAAAACGGAAAAATAATCTAAATCGGCAAAAACTCCATCAGGGTTTGAAGAATAAGACGAATCTATAACAAAAATGCCGTGCTTATTTTGTCTTAAAACCATTCCGGCTTGTTTTTGATAAATGTCTTTGCAGGCGTCAGCAATCTGTCCAAAAGTCATTCCAAGTTCTTTTGCGACTAAAATCGCCCCTAAAAGATTCTGCACATTTTGTTTTCCCAAAACCCTTACATCAAAGTGCATCAACTCCCCCATTTTGTCTATTGCCATAAAAGAAATGGAATTTTTATGAATTTCAATCCCGTCGGCCCAGATATCAGAATCTATTATTTTATTGCTCAGGCTATAAATCTTTGCTTGTATCCCGTGGGATATATTTCCCGAAAAACTTTTATAAAGATCCCGACAGTATTTATTATCGCCATTAATAAATAAAATTCCATCTCCGCCAAGCGCATCGGCTAATTCCCCTCCGCCTTCCGCTGAAAGCAAGTTTTTTAGCGAACCGAAAAGCGCCAGATGCTGTTCGTTCACACCGGACACTATGCCGATTTTAGGCTTTAGGATAGAACAAACTTCTTTTACTTTTCCCTTGTTATATGCGCCAACTTCGGCGATAAAAAATTGGTAGGGCTTCCCGCCTGAGGCGGGTCCACCTTGGGCGGATAAGTCTTCTAAAATACACTTAGCGACGCCGATTTCAGAATTTTGGTGCTCTTTTGTTTTTAGAACTTTATATTTTTTGGAAAGTATTGTTGATAAAAATTCTTTTGTTGATGTTTTTCCGTAGGAACCGGTGATAGCTATTACTTTTAGTCCGCTTACTAATTTTATTTTCTCGAGCTTGTTTTTGGCTTTTCTCAGGGTATTACTTCTTATTGCTACAAAAAACGGCTGGAAAAAAAGCACAATCGCCGAAATAATTACCGGAGTTAAAATGTCAAATTCCAAAAACAGCGCCGGCTGGGACAAATCATCTTGCTTAAAGGCCCACAATAAAAATAAAACGGCGGCACCGAAAAAAACTGTTGTTAAAAATACCGTTTTAAAAGTGATTACCGGTTTTTTGACGGACTTTTTGACAATTCCCCTCAAAAATAATATAAACTCGCCTAGATATATTAGAAATAAAATGGAAAATAAATAAACAAAAATCCCTACGCTTGTTAAAAATAAAACAAGCAGAATTATTTTGAAAACCTGGACGGGATTAAAAATAAGTTTTTTGCCTTTGTGCGTCCTGAAATGGTCAGCGAATCTGCCTATGTGGTAATCTTTCAACTGCCACAAAAAGATCCAGAATAAAACATATTTAATCTCCCAAGCCAGCCAAAGCGAGCTTAATAAAATAAACATCAAATACTATTTATAATTTTTTCTGATAAAATTTCTGGCTGTTTTCTGTTTAAATCGTGCCCGGCGCCGGGAATAATAACAAACTTTGAATTTTTTATGCGGCTGGCTATAAATCGGCCATCCTCTAACGGAGTGAATTCGTCTTTATCGCCCCAAATTATGACAGTTGGAACTCTTATAAACGGCAAATGGAAAGACAAATCTTCTGCTACGACATTTAAATAAGTCTGCTTCATTATTCCTTCAACATAAATGTAATCTGACTTGCGGATAATACATTTATAAACCGCTTTCCTAAAAAAACCGTAGTATGGCAAAAAGTAGAAAAGTTTTACAATCTTGGAGATTTTTTTAAAGAAACTTTTTTTTGTTGTTTTTTTCCTGATACAAGCTGCGGAAACTAAAAATAATTTTTTAATTTCCTGCACATATTTTACCGCCATCTTAGACGCCAAGGCTCCACCAAAAGAATGCCCTAAAAGATAAAACTCTCCAAGATTTAATTCTTTCGCAAACTGCTCAAGCCAATTGATATATTTATTGGTATCCCACGGCACTGAAAGCGCCTCAGACTCTCCAAATCCCGGCAAGTCGGGCACAATAACTTTAAAAGGCCCTGGTGCCCCGGGCACCCCCTGAGAAATTTTTTCTGCCACGTCAATCCATCTGCTGGAGTTTGACCCCCAGCCGTGCAAAATCAAAAAGGACTTGCCTTCGCCAAAAACCTGGTAATTTGTTTTGACGCCGTTGATTGTAGTCTCCATTATTTTATGACTTTAAATCCCGCATATTTCTGCAATACCTTGGGAACTTTTATTGATCCGTCTTTTTGCTGATAGTTTTCCATTATCATAATTAAAATTCTCCCAATTGCAAAAGCTGTGCCGTTTAATGTATGGACAAATTTCGCCTTATTATCCTTGTCTTTATATCTGATATTTAATCTTCTTGCCTGAAAATCCGTACAGTTTGATGTGGAATGCGTTTCTCTGTATCTTTTTTCTGAAGGCAACCACGTTTCAATATCATATTTTGAAGCTGCCGGCCTGCCCAAATCTCCGGTGCAGATATTTATCACTCGATATGGAAGTTTTAAAGCTTTCATTAATTTTTCCTCAATAGATAAGAGCAACTCATGCTCTTTTTTAGAATCCTCGGGCTTTGAAAATATAACCATTTCCAATTTATCAAATTGGTGCACCCTTAAAATTCCTTTCGTATCTTTTCCATAGCTTCCCGCTTCCCTCCTAAAACAAGTTGAAAATGCGACATATCTCAATGGTAATTTTTTTTCATCAAAAACCTCGTCAGCGTGCATTGCAACAAGCGACTGTTCGGATGTGCCCACCAAATACATATTGTCGTCCGGCAAAAAATAGGCTTCTTCTCTGTCGCCCGCCTCGAAATAGCCAGTTCCCCTTGCCATCTCGTCCCTTAGCATCACTGGCGGAATTACCGGCACAAATCCCTTCCCTGCCCCGAGCTCGCCGAGGGGTTTTGTAACCGTATCCATTACTAATTTTACCAAAGCAAATTCAAGCAAAGCTAATTTTCCTTTTATGTATCCAGAGCGTGAACCAGCAACTTTTCCGGCTCTTCCAGTATCAATTAAATCCAATTCTGTGCCCAATTCCATATAGTCTTTTGGTTTTGAAAAAAGAAATAAAGGTTTATGCCCAGCTTTTCTTAAAACTTTATTTTCAGAATCATCTTTTCCAACCGGCACGTCGTCAAAAGGAACATTTGGCAGCTGCAATAGAAGGGTTTTTAACTCAGTTGTAATTTCTTCTAATTCTGGCTCCATTTGTTTTATTTTTTTTTTAATTTCTTTTGCTTGCGCAAAAATTGCATGGTTATCTGCTCCGCCCCTGCTAATTTTATTTTGCTCAGCCTTCAAAGTTTCCATCTGCGTCATCAGTTCTCTCTTTTTTTTATCCAAATCTAAAACCGAATCAACGTCAACATCGACGTTTTTATTTTTACACGCTGTTTTTACTTTTTCAGGATTTTCCCTGATAAAATTTATATCAAGCATAAGTTTTATTGTTTTGGGCGCATTAATGGGAATATTTGGCATTCGCGGGTGGGTTTGTCCATTAAAAAACTAAACAATCTTTCTGAAACTCCGAATCCGCAGGTTGGCGGCATCCCGTATTCTAACGCCTCAACAAAATCTTTATCGTATCTTTGTGCTTCTTCGTCTCCTTTATCTCTTAGTTTCTGCTGTTCTGCAAAACGTTCTGCCTGGTCAATTGGATCGTTCAACTCTGAATATCCTTTTCCCATTTCAGAACCGGCTAAAATTACCTGAAAACGTTGAACTTTATTGCTTTTTTCCCCGCCTACCGGCGAGGCAGGCATTCGTTTTGCCAATGGCTCCATAACAATCGGCACATTAATTAAAAATCCGGGGCCTGCAATATTTTTTCTGCAATATTTCCAAAGATTATCAATTCCGCGAGTTATATTAAAACCGTTTTTATCGTAATCAATTTTTAATTTCTGTAAAGTTTTTTCTATTTCGGGCAAACTTGCTTCTTCAATATTTATTCCCGTATAGTTTGCAATAATTGATTGATAGTCGTATTTTTCCCATTTTTTGCCGAAATCAACATCAAATCCCCTAATTTTAAATTTTAAAGTTCTGAAAGTTTTTTTGGCAACATATTTATACATTTCTTCAACAAACTCCATCCCTTTTTCATAATCTGCGTAAGCCCAGTAAAATTCCATTTGAGTATAATCTTGCAAATGTTCTGCATCCATTCCCTCATTTCTAAATTGTCTGCCAATTTCAAATGTTTTTTCAAAACCAGCCACCATTAATTTTTTCTGCCACAATTCTCCCATGGAAATTCTTAAATAAACATCCATATCCAACGCATTGTGGTGAGTTATAAACGGCCTTGCATCGGCGCCACCAGGAGTTGTTTCTAAAATCGGAGTTTCCACTTCTAAAAATCCTTTCTCAACTAAAAATTCCCTCATAGATGCCCAAAAAACAGTTCTTTTTAAAATCATTTCCTTAATTCCCGGGTTAAATAAAATATCCAAATATCTTTTCCTCAAGCAATCTTCTATGTCGCAAAGTCCATGCCATTTTTCCGGCAAAGGCAAAAGAGCCTTCGAAAGCATTTTATAGTCTTGCACCTCCAAACTCTTTTCGCCACGTTGAGTTGTGAACAAGGTTCCCTTTACTTCGATAAAATCGGCGATGTCAAATACATCTAAAAAAAACTGATATCCTTTCTCTCCTATTTTATCTGTTTTTATAACGGCTTGTATTTTTCCGGAACCATCATTTATATCTAAAAAAGTAAGCCCTCCCTGTCCCCTTCTTGCCATTATTCTGCCTGCAATTATAATGCTCTTTTTTCCTAAAATGCCTTTTGATAATTTTTTAAAATTTTCCAAAACATCTGATATTCTATGAGTTCTGTTTGTTTTTGACGGATACGCCAAAACACCAGCGTGCTCCAGCTTCCTTAATTTTTCTATTCGTGTATTTCTTAATTCTTCAAATGTTGGTGACATATTAAATTATGATACCAGATTTTTTTGTAAAATAAAAGGCGCTCCCGACAAAATGTCAAAGTGACATGATGTCGAGAGCGCCTATGCTACTTCTCGCGCTATTACCTGCGAGACTGCTAACTGCGTCGTCGACGCCGACGAACGATTACGCTCATCGCGCCGAAGGCTAACATGGCCATTGTCGCCGGCTCGGGAACCGAAGATCCCAAGGTCGGGGCCGTCATACCACTGAGCAAAGTGCCTGGGGCGAAGTCGCCGTACCAGGTGACGTTGTAATTGAAATACGTCGTATTGTCCTGGCCGATACCCACAATTCCCATGCCACCACCGCCATCGCCGTACGTGTACTCGTTGTAGTTACCGTAGGCGTACCGCACATCAAAATTGAGAATGTTGATGTTTGATCCAGCCTGGGAAAACAACTCGTACTTATCACCGGCGCCAGCATCAGTGTAGCTATAGTAGGACTTGTAGGTGTTGAGCCACGAATTTTCGCTGAGGCTAAGACCCCGAGCGTTAAAGCTATTCGACTGGTTCTGGTCGCCCAAGTCCGACAATGTCAGTGGCACAGTAATCCGTCCGGAAATGTACTCGCTGACTCGGTAACCCTGTAGCGTTTTGCTCACAAAGTTGCCGTTGTCATCGTAGTTGTACCAGTAATCCGGACTGAAGGACACACTGCAGTTGTCAATCTTGTGCTGCCCGCCGATATAGGCGGACATCTGGGCGTAGGTCCCAGTCCCGTTGTAGTTCGGGTACGACGAGGTTTGATATCCCCCGTTGATGTCCCCGAAGTCCCAGTTGTCGCTCAGGGAACTGGCCGAGGCCGAACTGCAAACAATCAGCGCCACAAGCGCCAACATCACGACAGTCATCTTGCTGTTCAACATTTCTCTGTTCTCCTTGTTGTGGCCCGCCATAGGCGAACCGATTATTGTGGGGACATTCCCCAGAAGCTTCTTTCTTCTTTACTAAACGTAATTTTGTGGGCTTTTTATTTTCTCCTTTCTAAAAAAGCCGTTAAATTGTCAATGTCTTTCCTTCCCGTACTATGCCATTCATATTAACATATATTCTGTTGTATGTCAATAGTTTATGCCGGTGATCCTGCGCACTTAAAAACGCCACGTTATTGACGCAAATACATAAATATGTTATATTTAGAACGCCCTTTTAAAAGACAACTACCTGAATATAAGGGAGCAGAAACATGGTAGCCTTTAATTCGCGCAAATATATCATCTCGGCCAGCAGGATTATCAATCGCAGAATCAAACACTGGATACTGGGCTTTTCTAAAGCCGACTCAATGGCTGATTTGATGAATAGACTTGACGTAGCCAAACTTACCAGACACTTAGAACAACTCCGCGCTTCGGTTTATTTTACTGATGTAGATGGCGCTTCGACGCAGGAGGAGTTGCTGGCTAAAGTGCAAAATCCCATAGAGAATATTTTTCACGTCTCTATCCCAATTGATCCTGCAAGCTTAAAGGCTGCCGACACAAAACAACTTTTTACAGGCGAGGAGTTGCTGGCAGAAATAAAAAAGACCATCGGGTGACTAAAGCCATATACCCAGATCGAGCGACCTGGGATTTTTTTTGCAAAAATTTTATTTTTTAGTGAAGTACCAGTTCAAAACATCGTGAGCTACCGGTAAAGTTACGGCTCCCAGGCCATTTACGTTTTCAGCGGTTATAACCAGAACAATTTGCGGATTATCGTATGGCGCGAAAACAGATGACCAAACGTTGTAACGGTTTGCCACTCCAATCTGGGCAGTTCCTGTTTTTGCTGCGACCTCAACAGGCAAGTTGTTTAACGCTCTGGATATTCCATAATCCTTTTCTACGCCGTCTCTCATCCCCTCTCGAACAATTTCCAAATTTTGCGGGTCAATAAAATTGCTTCTAATAATTTCCGGCTCAAATTCCTGGATGGTTTTTGTTGCATCATTAGAAATAATTTTGTTTACTATTTGCGGCTTATATAAAGTTCCGCCGTTTGCAATAGCGCAATAAGCGCTTGCCACCTGCAAAGGAGTTGTCTGTAAATCTGACTGGCCTATTGCAAGGTTATAAGTATCGCCGTCGTACCAGGATTGGCCTTTTGTTGCTTTTTTCCACGCCGGGTCCGGGATAAATCCGGAAAATTCTCCGGGCAGATCAATGCCTGTTTTTTGATCCCAGCCGAAAAGCGAAAGATATTGTTTAATTCTTTGAGGCCCCAGACCTTGCTGGTCTCCATAACCCCCGCCGACTGTGTAAAAATAAATGTTTGACGAAACGGCAATGGCTTTTCTCATATCAACCAATCCGTGCGCCTCAACTCCGCCATATCGGTAAACAACACTCGGGTCATATTGGCTGTGAATTAAAATATATCCCGGGTCATTAATTTGTTTATCCGGCAAAATTATTTTTTCTTGCAATGCTGCAGACGCTTCAAACGGTTTTATCGTGGAACCGGTCGGATATTTTGCGGCGATTGCTCTGTTAAAAAGTGGCTGAGACGGGTCGTTTATTATTGCGCTATAATCTGCCTGCGAAATACCTCCGGAAAATGCGTTATCGTCATAAGAAGGATAAGAAACCAATGCCAATACAGCCCCGGTTCTCGGGTCCATTGCAACAGCAGCTCCTTTTTTGCCTCCCATTTTTTCTATTGACGCAGAAAGCGCGTTATAAAGTTGCTCCTGCAAACCCGCATCAATATTTAACACTAAATTATCGCCGGGCTCGGGTGCCAAAACCATCTGGTCGGCGGGCTCGTCGCTTGAAATCGACTTTGCCGGTTTGGATTGCCCAACCTCTCCCCTTAAATATGTTTCGTAATATTTTTCCAGTCCGGTTTTACCTATATAGTCGTTAATTGCATATCCTGTGGAGCTGGAATATTCGTCTTTGTTTATTCTGGCGGTATATCCTAAAATCTGAGAAAAAACCGGGCCATAAACATAATCTCTGGCTGTATTTTGCCTGATTCTACATCCTTGAAAATTATTTATTTTTGTTTCCAAGATCAAAAGCTGTTCATGGCCGATATTGTCTGCAATTAAAACCTCTGACGAATCTGTATGTTGAATTTTATCGGCCACGTCCTGATAATCTTGGCCGACTGCATCGGCAATATTTTTAATTTCTTTAGAAACTTCTCCGGATGTACCCGGGACGCTACCCGAATTGTACCCGGAAAAATAGGCTCTGTCGCATACCAGGTCATAAGCAGGAGAGTTCAACACAAGCTTTGTCATATTCTTGTCATAAATTATCCCGCGGGTAGGCACTATTAAATTTACTCCTCCTTTATTGTTTTCCGCCTCGACATATAATTTTTTACCTTGTAAAATTTGGAGATAAAACACTTTTGCAAATAATATTGCCGACAAAATAAAAAAAACAGAGAATAAAAAATAAGATATTCTTTCTTTTAAAGGCACCTCGAACCTTTTTTGAGACAGGCCAAGCTCTTCTTCTTCGCGGCTGGCCAGTTTATCCAAAAAAACCTCGTGAGGCTCTATGCCGACGCTTGCTCTTTTAACTTTATAAATCTTTGCCATTGCCGAACTCTTTTATAACTTTTTTGTATACGTAAAATAATAAGGATGCTATAATTGCGTTATAAATTACTGAAAAAATAATTTGCGTGCTGATGATTAATGCAATCTTATCAGAATCCAAAAAATAAAGATACGACCCTCGAAATAAATCATAAACTAAAAAAAATAATACGAAAAGAGGCAAAAAATATGCGAACGGATAGCTGTTCTCTGTGTTTTTCAATAAAGACCGGACGCCTTTTAATAAAAATGCAATGCCCGTGAGCAAAATAACTGACGGCCCTATGTAAGTATACGAAAAAATATCCAAAATAATCCCTGCGGCAACAGCTATAATAATTATCTTATAATTGTTAGCGGGCCACTGAAAAAAAACGAGCAGAAAAAAAAGGATAAAAACCAGATTAGGAACTACTCCAAATAAATTAAAGTGCACAAAAAAACTGCTTTGCAGTAATGCAAAAAAATAAAACAGAAGGACAATGACCAGTATTTTTTTCCACATGATTTTTGTGCTAAGCGAGAAAATCACCCTGAGCCGAGCCGAAGGGTTCTTTATTCCTTTTTGTAGTTTGTAATTACAAACAAATTATCGACCGTCTTAACATTAAAAAACAGCTGGATAGAGGCGCTTTGGAACGATTTTTGATCGTTTTTTTGGACTTTATCAATCTTTCCAACCAACAAATCATTCGGAAACACTGGATCATTTGATGTTACTAAAACATCTCCCTGGCTTATTGTGTCTTGAATCCGAATCAAATCTAAATAAGCACTCAGTCCCCCGCTTCCCTTTACCGCGCCGCTTACTTCACTGGCTAATTGGTCACTTTGCAAAGTTTTTATAACCACGGTGCTGTTTTTGTTTGAAATAAGCATTATTTGTGAAAAATTTTGATAAACTTCAAAAATTTTACCAACAAGCACTTTTTGCTGGTCAATTACCGTCATTCCCACAGATATTCCATCGGCGGAACCCTTATCTACGGAAAGAACGTCATTAACCAAACCGCTTGATTTTGCCGGAACAAGACTAAACCCGCTGTTTTGACAGGCAAGCGAAACATCGTTTTGGGCCTGGTTTGCTTCATCTATTGATTGTAATATGGCAACTTGCGATAAAAGCTCCCGATTTTCTTTTTGCAAGTCTTCGTTTTCTTTTGCCAACGACCCGGCCTTAAGGAAAGAACCAAAAAAGTTTGATGATATGGTGCCCGCAGACCAAAAAGTTTTTTGGATCGGCGCAGAAAGGGCATAAAAGTAATTCTTAATAGGCGTGGTGAAAAGTCCTAAAATAAATACTACTACAAAAAAAATAGTCGCTCCAACTAAAATTTTCAGCCATCCCTTACTTTTTTTATTTATATAAAAATTTTTTAGACCCATCATATTGGTTTGATTTTAAACCATTATTTTTTTTATTGCAAATTATCACGCGTTTATAACAAAAAACCGTCCTGAGTTTATCGAAGGACGGAATTTTGTTTTGAATGCAAGGGTGACGATTACCTACTCTCGCCATAAATGACTACCATCGGCCTTGAGGTATTTCACTTCTGAGTTCGGAATGGGATCAGGTGGGACAACCTCAGTATAATCGTCACCTCTGCATTCAAATGCAAATACAAAGGTATTTAATAAATAATTACAAAATATCAAGATAACTAAAATCTGTATCTATTAGCCCCGCTGAGCGAGGTTAATAAACTTACGCTTGAAAATGAATCTTCGATATCTCAAATTCTGAGTATATCGAAGGATAAAATGACTTATTAGTACTCCCCGGCTAAATACCTTACGGCACTTACACCTGGAGCCTATCAACCCCGTAATCTGCGGGGAGTCTGTGAGTTCTCATCTTGGAGTTAGTTTCGCGCTTATATGCTTTCAGCGCTTATCTATTCCCGACTTAGCTACTCAGCAATGCCCTTGGCAGGACAACTGATACACCAGAGGTCAGTTCATTCCGGTCCTCTCGTACTAGGAACAAATCTCCTCAAAACTCAACGCCTGCAGTAGATAGGGACCAACCTGTCTCACGACGGTTTGAACCCAGCTCACGTAACTTTTTAACCGGCGAACAGCCGGACCCTTGGGACCTGCTCCAGCCCCAGGATAAGTTGAGCCGACATCGAGGTGCCGAACAGAGCCGTCGATATGGACTCTCGGGCTCTACTAGCCTGTTATCCCCGGAGTAGCTTTTGGCTGATGATCTTCTAATTTTCTATAAAAATTAGTCGGTTCACTAAGTTCTGCTTTCGCAACTGCGCGACATAGCCGTCTTGCAGTAAAGCTGGCTTATGGCTTTGCCCTATCGCTTCGATTTCCATCCGAAGCTAGCCAACCTTTAAACGCCTCCATTACTTTTTAGGAGGCAAGTGCCCCACTTAAACTGTCAATTAAACACTGTCACCTCAGTTAAGAGGATTAGAATATTAATTCCTAAAAATGGCTGTTTCATCGACGCCTCCACGATGGCCGAAACCACCGCTTCAAAGGCTAACCACTACACTACGTATCAGAAATCAATACACAATATCTAACTACAGTAAAGCTTCCGGGGTCTTTCCGTCTAGCTGCAGGTAAACAGCATCTTCACTGTTATTGCATTTTCACCGGGCGCCTCGTTGAGACAGTCTTCAACTCGTTAGGCCATTCATGCGGGCCGGAACTTACCCGGCAAGGGATTACGCTCAATTTTGTTACTGCAACAAATTAAGTCATGTTTGTTGCGCGGCTAATCATTTCTGATTAACTCTACATATCGCTATGCAGTTCGGACTATATCTTGTCGCCTGAGGCGACCTTCGCGTGTAGTCTCTGAGGATAATAGAAATTTGTATATAGATGAATCTTTAAATGGTTTGCGGTGCGTCATTTTTTCTGCGATTTTGGCAACTTTTCTCATTCCTTTGTTTGTTAAGTGTTCTCCTTTATCCATTATTTCAACAACTTTAACAAATTTTTCAAAATCATTTATTTTGGACTTGCCAAAACAATTATGTTTTTTGAAAAAGGGAATAATTTTTTCCCTTAATTCGCTTCTATTTCTGACGCAATATTTATAGAGAGGATCCCATTTCTCTTGTTTTATATTTCTCGCGTTATGCGCGTAAATATGTCCGCAAGCAAAAAATTTTTCTAACTTATATAGCAAATCTTTTCCTTTTAATGATTGTGAAACATTAAATTCGGGAAAAACTTGCCACTTACTTTTTGCTCTCGGAGATCGAAATATATTAACGAGAAAAGAACCTTCTCCATCCACAAACCCAGTTATCCATCCACAAACTTCTATTCTTTCCTGCTGATTGTCTGCAC